>NZ_JBALQK010000151.1:0-8897 GCF_036965845.1 Bacillus sp. JJ1127
CCATGCATAGAAGCAGTCAAGACCTTTTCCTGCCACATGTCGAGTTTTAAACAAAAGGAGCAAGTAAGTGCAGATCATGTTGTATGCCACATAGCAGCGACTAATATGTAGAAAAGATAAAATGGATTTATCTAACATTTCCCTTATACACTTAGCTTAATCGAAATTGATTCCCAAAAGCAATAACTATTTTTTAAATTAATGACAAGATACATACATGTATTGTTAAAAGTAAGGTAGGTTATATCTGTAACCCATTTTTCATTTGGTTTGGTGGCTGAAAACTCTCTGTTTAAAAGATTTTCCGATACGACGCATTGTTCTTTTAAGCCAAAATGTCTCCACTTTTTCTTTCGAATCTTAGCTTGTATCCCCATCTTCTTCATTAATCGGTACACTCTTTTATGATTTATCTGTAAACCGCAATACTTTTTGAGCCATGTACACACTCTTGGATAACTAAAACTACCATTTTTCTCCACAAAAAAATTCCCTCTATAGATAAACAGTAACTTTCTTTCAACTGTCTACTATGAGGGGCTAATACCACAATACAGAAATCATCTTCTTGATGTAGCATAGTCTTTTTCTAATGTCCTTTACAAAGGGTACATTTCAAACTGTTCTTCCTTCTCTTTATACCATAAACCGTTCAATTGTTTGTTTTAACTCTGTTGCTTGATTCTCTAATTCTTTTAATAGTTGATCAATTGCTACCATATTCTCAGATTGCTGCATCGTTACACGAGCCACTTCCTGCGAACCCGCTGATGTCTCCTCAGCAATTGCTGCCACTTCTTTTGTTTGTGCACCAGTCTGATGAATATGATTCACTTGTTCGTTCATATAACTACTAATCTTTTGAGTCGCATCTGCTACTTCCATAATGCTTGATGACATTTCTTTTAAAATTAACTCCGTTGCCTCACCACGCTTGGCTTCCTCTTTTGCAGTGTTCACTTGTTCTGTCATTTGCAACGCCACTTGTTGTACTTCATTTTGCATATCACAAAGTAATTGTGATATATTTCGTGCTGAGCTATCACTCTCATCAGCAAGTTTTCGAACCTCTTCTGCCACAACTGCAAAGCCTCTGCCATGTTCTCCAGCACGAGCTGCTTCAATTGATGCATTCAGTGCTAGTAAATTGGTTTGGCTTGCAATTTCACTTACTACAGAAACAATATGTTCTACTTGTTTCATCCGCTCTTCTAATTTCTGTACATTTTGCATAGATTGCTCATTTTCTTTTGCTAACGTTTGGATACCTTGAATAAGCGAAACAAATACACGAGTACTCTCCCCCAACGCTTGTACCATTTCTGAAGACAATTGATCAGATTGTTTCGCTTTTTCTTCCACTTCACTAGCAATAGAAGTTGTTGTATCAACAGTAGCAACAATCGTTTGAATGGATGCTGCTGATTGCTCTGCACCTGAAGAAATTTCAGTTAGTGTCTCAGATACAACTTGTGCCTGCTTCGTTGCTTCACTTGTTTGTTTTCTAATTTGTTGCACTTGCATATTTGTATGTGAGAACGTGGTATCGATATTTTTTACCATTGCTCGTAAATTTCCTAACATCATATTAAATGCAACACTCAACGACCTGATTTCATCGTCTGTTTTCCGTAATGGCACATTTTCACGAATGTCACCCTCAGCAGCCTTATGTGCCGCTTCCTCAAGTCTATGAAGAGGCTTGATTAAAAAAATTGCTGCAAAATACGCTAAGATTCCTGACCATATTACTCCTAACAGCATAACAACAATATTATAAACGGTTTGGCTTACATAACCTTGAAAATAATCATACATCACATAAATAAAAAATAAACTTGTCGAATAAGTAATTAAAGCTAAGATTGTCGTAAATAGCATAAGCTGCATACGTAAACCAAAGGAAAATGTTTTCTTTTCTTTTTCCATGTTCTCATTCCTCCCCCTTTAAACCCTATAAATACTACCTATATATTATTATCCATATTTTCACTATAGAAAGATATAAAGATTTCTAAAATATTTTACAAATCAGTATCCTCACAATTAAAAACAAAAGAAATATAACGAACTTACAAGACAAAATTCACTACACAATATCTAAACTCATAAAAAAATAGAGGATTCTGACAATTTATGACTAATAACAGAAATAAGGGGCAACATTTGTAAAATCTATTTTCGACTGGGGGTTTTGTATGATTCAAGTCCAAAATCTAGTAAAATCATTTGGTTCATTAGACGTTTTAAAAGGTATTAATTTAGAAGTAAAAGAAAAAGAAGTTGTTGTTTTAATTGGTGCCAGCGGTTCTGGTAAAAGCACTTTACTCCGCTGTCTTAACTTTTTAGAAATGTACGATGAAGGTGAAATTCGCTTACAAGGGGAACGGATTAATCCAAAAAGTACAGATTTAAACAAAGTCCGCGAAAACGTTGGAATGGTATTTCAACATTTCAACCTCTTTCCTCATATGACCTCATTAGAAAACATCATAGAAGCACCTATTCATGTAAAAAAAATGGACAAAGCAAAAGCCAAAGAAACTGGAAACAACCTACTACAAAAAGTTGGATTACAAGACAAAGCAAACGTCACGCCACACCTCTTATCTGGTGGCCAAAAGCAACGCGTTGCAATTGCACGTGCGCTTGCAATGAATCCGAAGATTATGCTATTTGACGAGCCTACTTCAGCGCTTGATCCTGAACTTGTTGGGGAAGTATTACAAGTTATGAAAGAACTCGCTGGTGAAGGCATGACAATGGTAATCGTCACCCATGAAATGAGCTTTGCACGAGATGTAGCAGACCGAGTCATCTTTATGGACGATGGGCAGATTGTAGAAGATGCTCCACCAGAACAATTTTTTTCTGCCCCATCAAACGAAAGAGCAAAACAATTTTTACGAAACGTTTTATAATACGACCTTATGTCAACTCATGCGGGTCAGTTAAGCACCCTATCTATAGAAAATTCCCATATCATATTTGAAGCTGCCCGTATGTACAGGATAAATATATAGGAGGGGTTTTATGAGAAAGAAATTATTAACTGTTGTTGCAGCAATTACACTATGCATGTCTTTCATACTTGGAGCCTGTAGTAAAGAAAGTAGTACAACTTCGACAAATGGTGAGAAAGAATTCCGCTATGCAATGAGTGGATTATATAAACCATTTAACTATAAAGAAAATGATGGAAAACTTGTAGGTTTTGATGTTGAGATTGGCGAGGCTCTTGCAAAAAAAATGGGGATGAAACCCGTCCCAGTTACAAATCCTTGGGAAACATTAATTCAAGGTCTTAAAGCAAAAAAGTATGATGTGATATTAGGAAGTATGGCGATTACAGAAGAACGATTAAAAGCTGTTAACTTTACAAATCCATACTATCGCTCTGGCGCACAAATCTTTGTTTCGAAAAAGAACAATTCTATCTCTTCACCAGAAGACTTAAAAGGGAAAAAAATAGGTGTTGTAAAAGCAAGTACATTTAAGGAACTTGTTACAAAATATACGGATCAGATTACAGAATATGATAGTGATATTACTGCACTTATGGATTTAGAGCCTGGCCGGGTAGATGCAGTAATTACTGATCAAATGGTTGGTCTTCGTATGATAAAAGAAGGAAAATCAAATATAAAAGAAGCTGGAAAGCCGTTAAATCTTGATGAGATGGGAATCGCTATTCGTAAAGATGATAAAGACATGGTGAAAAAGGTTAATAAAGCATTAGATGAAATTATTAAAGATGGTACTTATGAAAAGATTAGTAAGAAATGGTTTGGTCGTAATATTCTTGGGGAAGAAGTGAAAACAAAATAAAATATTCTCTCCTAAGGCAGTCAAAAACATGTTTAATAAGTAATCGATGCCCCACATAAGCTGTGAGGCATTTGCATCCATCCTAAAACTCAACTAATATGAGGTGAAACGAATGATTGAAATTTTTATCTCTACCTATCCTACACTTCTAAAAGCTGTTGTCATAACATTACAATTAACCCTAACTTCTTTGCTACTCGGTTCATTAATTGGTCTATTATTTGCTTTTTTTCGTATTTCGAACAATAAAGTCTTAAATAGCATTGCCAACGTTTATATTGCTGTGATCCGCGGCACACCTTTAATCGTACAAATCGCCATTCTCTACTTTGGCATTACTTCGGTCGTTGTCTTTACACCTTTTTGGGCGGGAGCAATTGCTTTAGCTATTCATAACGGTGCATATATTACAGAAATTTTCCGCGGTTCTATTCAGTCCGTCGATCGCGGACAATTAGAGGCTGCTCGTTCCTTAGGAATGTCGTATCCACTAGCTATGCGTCGTATTATTTTACCACAAGCATTCCGTCTTTCTATACCTCCCCTAGGAAATCAATTTATTATTGGATTGAAAGATTCTTCACTTGTTGCCTATGTCGGTATGTCAGAATTGTGGGGATCAGGTTTATCAATAGCTGCGGGTAATTTCCAGCAATTAGAGACATACATTGTCGTAGGTATTTACTATCTTGCGCTTGTTCTATTATTTACTTATTTTGTTAATCTCTTAGAAAAAAGACTTGGACGTAAACAAAGTAACTCTGTGCAAGTTCATAACAAGAAAGAAAAGGCAGTCTCATTATAAAGTGAAGCTATAATCAGCGGGGTTTTCTTCATCCCCACTGATTACTCCCCATAAATAGCGGGATAAAAAAAAGCAAGCTACCATCAAAGTAGCTTGCTTTTTTGAATGTTTCTAATTAATCTATCCACAATCATGGATTTACTTTTTTAATAGGCTCTTCTTCTATATGTTCCTCACGATATGAAATATTCTCAGGGTCTAATCCATTTCCTAAAGAACCGTAGAAATGCTCTTTATGCGGATCAATTAATTCACTACCTTGATAGTACACACGAGGTGTTTTCCAAAGCGTTGCCAATGCTTTCGTCATCGGCATCTCATGATAACGTTCCGGCCACATTTCTTTAATCTTTTCTTTTACTAATGGATAGTACTTCGAACTCATAGCAGGGAACAAATGATGTTCTGTATGATATGAGAAATTGAAATGCAACACATCTACCCAGCGCGGCACTGTTACAGATAAACAGTTTGCTAACGGATCATTCACAGGAACAATTGGATTTAAACGATGGTTCGTTGCAATATATGCCATTACAATAAAGTTAGCAATTAATAATGGAATCACATACGCAAACAACCACTTTGCAGGTCCCATAATAAACAATAGACTAATCCACACTGTCCATGGCAAAAGAAGCTGAAGCCATACAGATTTTTGATTCGATGACTTAAATTCTTTTATAAAATGAAAGAACATTCGAGTTGAATGTAATGTAAATTGAATTGTTAGTGACAGAAAACTAAAGAAAGAACGTACATGAAGCGGCAGACGATACACCCATCTTAAAAATTTACTCTTTTTGAGTTTTTCAAAAGTTGGCCATGCATCTGGATCGTGTTCTTCATGTTGCGTATGAACATGGTGCGTCGCATTATGCCACTTTCTCCAAAGCTTCGGTCCTGTAGACAATGGCAGAAATGCAATCGCCCCTAACACATCACGAAGCCAAGCTTTTCTTACAACCGTTCCATGTAAAATTTCATGCCCTAAAAATCCAAGTGAGGCAAAACATAAACCGAGAACAATCGCAATCCCTAGATTTGCCCACACATTTAATTCGAATACACCGATCGTTACTAATCCAGCTACTGCCACAAGTAAATAAGCCAGTCCACCAAATAAACGAGTTGGAACTGGTTTAAGTGCTTTTTTTGGCAAGTGCGGTGATACACGTGCTGCATACCACCCAAACGTATGAAGCTCCTTCATCTTTTTGCCCCCTTCTTATGCCGCGTTTACGCAAATTGCATACATCAATTCTTGTTTCCAGATTGATACTACTAGGTAATCCCAAAAAAGCATTTATCATAAGTAAAACATACTCACTCTATCGTCACTTATTTCCGCTTTTATTATCAATGAAAAACATTTCTCTTTTTACTCTTTATCAACCTTTCCACATGTTGAATCATATCAATAGACTTTCCACATTGTCAATAACTTTTATGACCTAGTAATAAAATGTGGTTGTATTTTCATAATGATATCTTATTTCACTAAAGAAAAAACATAGATTTTATAAGGTTTTATCCATTATATATATAAATACTTTCACATAACTCAAGCCCTTCTTTTATTAAGAGATAGCGTCTATATGAAGCAAATTAATTCTTCTTAATATTCCTTCACACAAAAATCCCTTCTTAATAAAACAGGGGATAAAATTATATTAAAATAATATTTTATTTTATATCGTTCCACTCTCTTGCATTAAAAATAATCTACATAAATTTTACATAAATAGGGAAAGTTAAGAGGAAAAGTGTTCTAAATTAGGAGGGCTACATGATGACAAATAATTCGTTTCCTAAACTCCCAAATCCCTACTGGATCGAATCTACTTCATTACCTACTTTTCCCAATCTATCTGAAAATATAAAAACAGAAGTCGTCATTATTGGCGCTGGCATTACAGGTATTACAACCGCTTATTTACTTGCTAAAGAGGGAAAGAAAGTTGTTTTAATCGATTCTGGAAATATTTTAAATGGAACAACTGGACATACGACTGCAAAAATCACTGCACAACACGACCTCATCTACGATGAATTAATGAATCATTTCGGAACAGAAAATGCCCGTCTATATTATGAAGCAAACGACAAGGCCCTACAATTTATAAAAGAAACAGTGCAAACACATAATATTGAATGTGACTTTACGGAAGAAGATGCCTATTTGTATACAACGCGTACCGAGGGATTGCAGAAGTTAACAAACGAATACGAAGCCTATAAAAAACTAAATATTCCTTGTGACTACGTCGAATCCATCCCGCTTCCTATTCCAGTCCAAGCTGCACTCGTTATGAAAAAACAAGCTCAGTTCCATCCTCTTCGTTATTTACAAAAGCTTGTTGAGCAATTTATTGAAATGGGCGGCACAATTTATGAGCATACAACTGCAATCAATGTTGAAAAAGGAACCTATCCACAAGTGATTACAAAAGACGGCCACCGCATCACATGTGAGTATATTGTCTCTTGTTCTCATTTCCCGTTCTATGATGCAAATAGCTTTTTCTTTGCAAGAATGTATGCAGATCGCTCTTACGTACTTGCAATAAAAGCAAAAAAAGATTATCCCGGAGGCATGTATATAAGTATCGATGATCCTAAACGTTCCTTACGATATACAACAGTAAATGGAGAAAAACTCATTCTTGTTGGTGGAGAAAGTCATAAAACGGGACAAGGAATCAACACGATGCTTCATTATGAGGCGCTACATTCCTTTGCCGAAGAAACATTTGGAATAGATGAAATTCCTTATAGATGGTCAGCACAGGATTTAATCACTTTAGACAAACTTCCTTACATCGGACACATCAATGAAAGCAATCCAAACATATTCGTTGCAACTGGATATCGTAAATGGGGAATGACAACCGGAACCGCTGCAGCACAGCTCTTAACTGCTTCTATCACAAAAATAAATAGTCCTTATAAAGAGTTATTTGCTCCATCACGATTCCATGCTGAACCAGACGTGAAAACATTTGTTTCTCAAAACCTTGATGTAGCGAAGCATTTAATTGAAGGAAAACTAGAATTTGCTCTTCGTACACCGGAAGAACTTGAAAATGGTGAAGGTGCTGTTGTAAGCGTTCATGGTAAACGTGCAGGCGCGTATAAAGATGATGAAGGTAAACTACATATTGTCGATACAACCTGTACACACCTTGGCTGTGAAGTGGAATGGAATAACGGTGATTGTACATGGGATTGCCCTTGTCATGGATCACGATTTTCAATTGATGGAGATGTAATTGAAGGACCTGCCGATGAGCCGTTAAAGCGGGTTGACGGAGAATAGTATCCTATAATTTGCAATTGACGAATACAAATTAATTTAAACAAAAAGAGCACCGATCTATCTGTGCTCTTTTCTACTTATTTCAAATAACAGGTCCCGAAACAAAACATTCAGCTTCTCAACATCTATCCCTATTCCTTTTTCCATTCCCTTCGCGTATTCTTGATAGTACGCTATCTGCTCCTCTAAAAATTGATTTAATCCCGCGATTTTCGGACTAGCATCCAGTTCAACACCCGCCTTTTTCTTTCTGAGTAAATGTTTAATTTCATCTAAAATTCTATGTTCTAAGGGTAACTCCGTGATTAAACTTTCAAACTCTATAGGTGGCAGTGTTCCCCTCTCTTCTAACCATTTGCATGCTAAAATAGGGCGCAACACATAGAAATACTTTTTCAGCTTCACATTCTCGTCTTGTAGAAATTCACGATAGTTCTTTGAGGCCATATGTAAGTAGTGGTAAATTGTAGATTTTGGATTAAAATGATTTTCGCTCATTTTCTGTAAACGTTCGGGTAAATCTGAGCTTTTAGAATAAAAGATTGGAGAGCGAATCCATTCTAATAACGCTGGATTCGACTTTGCAAATAGCTGCAGTGCTTTTCTAATATCCCAGCCACTTATATCTAACACATCACTAATTGGATATTCAATAACATCCCGCTTCTCATCGATGGATAAATACCACTCTACCTGATGGATATAGACAAACCTAACATCATAATCGCTATCTTTCGATGGAAACCCCCATGCACGACTTCCTGATTCTACTGCAAATAAAATCTTCACATCATTCTCTTTCTCAATTCTCTCTAATTCGACTTGAATTTTGTCTCTCATATGTATCACCCTCATTTTCTGATCATTTCCCTGGAAATTCGACAACTATAATGAAAACTCTACTATGTATACATCAATTAAAAAAACGACATAAAACCCCTCTTT
>NZ_JBALQK010000151.1:8930-10990 GCF_036965845.1 Bacillus sp. JJ1127
ATGTCGAAAAATTAAAATCGATTTATATACATCCCAAAACAGCTGTCAGGATTTTCCCGACAGCCTAAAAATCCGTTATTTTTGCTTTTCAGCAACAACCTGTGCAATTCGCTCAAATTCTCTTTGTATTTCTTTTTTATACTCATCTACCTTCGAAAAATCCATAGCAGCAACATAAATCCGTTCTAACTTATCTCGCACTGCTTTTGCTTTTGCTAAGAAGGACATTGCCTCATTCATTTTTGTTTTGTATTGAATGGAAACATCGCGAATCTCCTTAGCATATTTTTCATCTGTTCCTGGCGTAACAATGAGATCATACATATCAATAATCTCATCACCATCTTTACTTGGAAAATATTCATGCGGCGAGGTACTATCAAAAATTGCAAATCCTAATTCTCTTACAATAATCATATCGAGACTATTCGGATCGAATCCACAATGATATACCTCAACATCGAAACCTTTTTCTTCTGCTGCCGCCGCCAATTTTTTTAACATTGTTGATTTTCCAGACCCCGGACGCCCTTTTATAAAATAGCGATGCGGGATACCATCTGTTAAATTTGGGACAAAGTCCACCGCACCTTTTGGTGTCGCTGCACCTAAGAAACGGTGCTTTACAACTGCTTTTTTCCTCTTAGTATCTACAAATAGCTTTTGTATAAGCTGATTCGTTAGTTCATTTGCCTTTTGAAAGTCAATATTATCAATATAAATTTTCTCCCACTCATCATGTATCATTAAAGCCTCTTTAAAACAAACATATGCGGATTGAAATGCCCTGCTCGCTTCTGAGATGTACCGAGCAATCTCATCTTTATGCTTCTGTAATTTCCCCGTATCCCACGCAGTTCCTAAATTTACGTATTCTTCTACAACTCCAGGCATCTTTGGTTCAATCACATGCGGCGCTGTTCCATCTACAATTCCAACTTTTAATTTCGGAATAATAACACCATCAATCGATTTATTATCAGAAGAGCAATGTAAGAATTCAATATCATATCCTTTCTCAGTCCACTCGCGCCCTATGACTTTCATCAATGATGATTTCCCAGTACCCGGGCCACCTTTCAGAATAAACAGTCTGTCTAGCCCGCTTAAGCATTCTTCATATAAACTGTAAAAACCCCTAGCTGTATTTCCACCGGCATAGTAATTTAGAATTTTTCCTGTCACTGCACCCACTCCTTTGCAGCAAAGTATTTACATAAGCTACAATATGCAAACATTTTCCATTGGGTGAATACCTATTTTCATCCCTGCAATGAAAAAGGAAATGAATCACAATTCAAATAACGAAAAATTCTTAATTTAAAAACTAAATATATTCCTTATCGAGCGAGACAGAGACCTTTAATTGCTCTCTACCATATCTCTTAAGACAAAAATAAAAAGCAAAGATCATCTTTGACCTTTGCTTCGATATTTTCTGTTTAAATTAAGAAAAAGTTGTTCAACCCGCGGACGAATCCAAACGAAATAATCTTTATCTCTCTTTTTCGTACAAATAATCTCTTCTCCATCCACCATTCCAACAAGCTCTAGGTCTAACAATTGCCTCGTAAATTCTAGAATGTTTACTTCTTCCTTTGGATATTCTTCTCGTAACTTTTCTTCAATTTCGCCCAATAAAAAACCGTCACGCATCATTGCAAGTGCATCAATACAAAGTGGCGGCATTTCATATTTTTCTCCTGTAATTGTATCTTTTACAATATAATTCTGTTGATCTTTTCGAAATTGAATCGTGTGCAAACATACAGTCGAATTTAATGTTAATTCCATCATACCACCTCTTTCATAATATCAGCATAGAAAAAAGGATGCGTGTGCACCCCTTTTTAACGTATTTCCGAAAGAAGTCCCCATCTTCAAGCGCGTGACGGGCAAGCCCAGCGGTAAGGTGGGGATGAATTTCGGTTAGGCATAGCCTAAAATAACTCTTGGCAAATACACGCATGTTTTGCCCATCCATATAAGGATGTAGTTTCCCTTCGCCAATGTTTGTAGGTGTTGGCAACTTCTCTTATACAAGAAGGCATGTGGTTGAC
>NZ_JBALQK010000152.1:0-15617 GCF_036965845.1 Bacillus sp. JJ1127
TTTTCAGAGAACTTGTTTGCCGCTCATTTGCGACTTCCTTATATTAACATTTCTTTGTTTCAATGTCAACTAAGTTTTTTATTTCGTTTGCCGCGTTTTGCTTTGTTGCTATCAGCGACTCGTATAATATTACACCTCATTTATATAATCGTCAATATGTTTTTCTAAAAAATTTAAAAAGACTTACCTAGTACATAACTATCAAGTTAACATTAACTATAGTCATACTATTACTTCCCCCTTATTTGCTGTACTGTTTTATATGTCAAAAGTAAATAATCATTAATATAACGAGATTAGGAAAGACCAAATCAATATGCAATTTGGTCTTTTAATTAATATGCGATTTACAGTGTTTCTCCATCAAACTATATTTATTTACTTTTCTTCTATAATTGGTAGCGAAACGATAAACTGAATAACCCCATCTTCATATTCAGCTCGAATTTCTCCCCCTTGAAGTTCAACAATACTTTTTGCGATCGCAAGTCCAAGCCCTGATCCTTCTGTTACTCTACTTCTGGACTGATCCTTTTTATAAAAACGCTCAAATAAATTTTCTAATTCTTCTCTCGTGAACTCTTCGCTATGATTCGCAACGGTGATTTGGATATTTCGGCGTTGCCTTTGAAGCGAAACTTTAATCTCTCCATTATCCTCACTATATTTAATAGCATTCATTAATAAATTTTCAAACACACGAACCATCTTCTCTGAATCAATGGCAACATACACACGTTCTTCAGGAATTTGCTTCATAAATATAAGACCATGTTCTTCTGCTTGCGGCACTAGCTCTTCTATTAATTGCTCAAGAAGTTCATTTATGCACACTGCTTGTTTTTCTAATACAATGCTTTCATTCGTTAATTTTGTATACTCAAATAAATCTTCTATTAAATTCTTCAACTGCTCCGATTTTGAAAATGCGATTCTCATATACTCATCATGCTGCTCCTTACTCTCATATTTAGAATCACGTAATAAACGTAAATATCCCATAATAGAAGTAAGAGGTGTTCGTAAATCATGCGATACATTTGTGATGAGTTCATTTTTTTGTTTTTCTAATTTACGTTCTTTTTCAATATTAATCATAAGTTGTTCAGCCATATTATTAATATTCCCTGTTAATGATGCAATTTCATCTTGCCCTTTCTTCTCAATACGATATGCAAGATTTCCTTTTTCAATCTCTTTTACTCCTTGAGCCATCGCTTCAATCTGTTTCATCTTTCTTTTTGTTATATAAAAGAAAGAAAAAATAAAAACAAAAACACCAATCAAAAACGGAAACGGCCCCTCTGTTGTCTCATATATTACTTCCCCTTCAGGAATCCCACTTACGAACATATACAAGTTTTTATCTTCAATTGTAATTGGTGAAAAAGCTATAAATTCTTTTCTTGATGTTTCAAAGTTATTCTTATAATTTGAATAATCAATAGCAAATGATGTCGCATTACGAATTGTATTATGCAAATTAATTTGTTCTTCTTGCGCCTGCTTCGTTTTATATAACACTTTTCCACTTTCATCAGTAATAAATACTTTTAAAGCTGTATGCCCTGCCTCTATATTTTGATTTTCTCTTTCTATCATATCCTGCAAAGCATCTAACTTATTGTCAGTAACCATCATTTCCGCTGTACTTTGGACTTGATTATTAATACTCCTCATTCCAGCACTATAATCAATTGTAGCCCTTCGATTTGCATTTTCAAAAAAAGGTGTCAAACCATTCGCTATAAATAGCCCTAATAATGCACAGGCAATAAAAGTAGTTATAAGCTGGATCCGTATGCTCCGGCGAACACTCTTTAGTACTCTTTCAATTAATCCCCTTATTTTCTTATACGCATAGGTAAACGGCTTAAATATCTTTCTCAATCTTATATCCCACTCCCCACACTGTTTTTATATACCTTGGCTTCCTTGGATTTTCTTCAATCTTTTCACGCACTTTTCGAATATGTACCATTACAGTATTATCAGATTGAAAGGACCTTTCATTCCAGACCTTTTCATAAATTTGCTCAGCACTAAAGACTATACCTGAATTACGAGTTAGCAACTCTAAAATAGAAAACTCTCGTGGTGTTAATTTCACCTCTTCATCCATAACAGTCACTTCATGTGTCGCTACATTTATCTTCATATCTCCAATTTCAATCTCACTTTCATTTTGAACAACAAATCCATTCATTTTCATATATCGACGAAGCTGCGATTTAATCCTTGCTATAAGTTCTAGCGGATTAAATGGTTTCGTTACATAATCATCCGCTCCTGTTGTTAACCCTAAAATTTTATCCATGTCCTGTGTTTTCGCTGATAACATAATAATCGGCATCTCTTTTGCTTCTCTTACTTTCATACACATATGAATCCCATCAATTTTTGGCATCATAATATCTAACACAACTAAATGCACTTCATTCTTTTCTAATATATCTAATCCCTCTGCTCCATCCCCAGCTTGCAACACTTTATATCCTTCATTTTTTAAGTAAATTGCAATTAAATCCCTAATTTCTTTTTCGTCGTCTACAACAAGTATTGTTTCTTGCCCCACAATATCGCCCCCAAAAAACTTTTAAACTCCCTATTTCTTATTATAAGAAAACTTCTGAAGAAAAACGGAACGAAATCCTTAAGATTTTCTGAAGACGCAAAAAGGTCTAGACTCTCCTTAGTCTAGACCTTTCAAAAACCCCTCTATTGACGAACGTAGATAAAATATAATACGAATAAGACTCCCAGTACATACATAATTGGATGAATTTCTTTACGGCGACCACTTACAACCATCGTAATTGGATAGAAGATAAATCCAATCGCAATCCCTGTTGCAATGCTATACGTAAGTGGCATAGAAATAATTGTGAAGAATGCTGGTACTGCAATCTCGAATTTCTTCCAATCAATTTCTCCTAAAGACGAAACCATCAAAATCCCTACAATAATTAAAGCCGGTGCCGTTACAGACGGCGTCACAACACTCAATAATGGTGAAAAGAAAAGTGCTAACAAGAAAAATCCGGCTGTTACAACTGCTGTAAATCCTGAACGTCCTCCCGCTGCTACCCCTGCAGACGATTCAATGTAAGACGTTGTCGTAGATGTACCAAGAATCGCACCAATTACAGTTGCAATCGCATCTGCAAATAACGCTTTTCCTGCACGTGGTAATTTATTGTCCTTCATTAACCCCGCTTGATTCGCAACTGCAACAAGTGTACCTGCTGTATCAAAGAAGTCGATAAAGAAGAACGTTATAATCACAATCCCCATTTGAACAGTGAAAATATCTCCGAAGTGATTTAGCGCCACACCGAACGTAGGTTCCAGACTTGGAATTGCGCCCACTACAGCTTTTGGTGTATCAATTAATCCTGTCGTTACACCCAAGATTGCTGTAAGAATCATCCCATAGAAAACTGCACCATTTATCTTTTTAATCATTAAGATAATCGTAATAACTACACCGAAAATTGCAAGCAATGTTGTGCCCTTTGTTAAATCCCCCAATCCAACAAGAACAGCATCGTTTTTCACAATAATTCCGGCATTTTGAAAACCAAGAAAAGCAATAAATAAACCAATACCTGCTGCTACCGCGAATTTTAGCTCCGCTGGAATCGCATTAATAATTTTTTCACGAATACCAGAAGCAGTAAGAATAATAAAAATAATACCTGACATTAACGTTCCGGCAATCGCTGTTTGCCACGGAATCCCCATTGTTAACACTGCTGTATAAGCAAAGAACGCATTGATTCCCATTCCTGGTGCTAAAGCAATCGGATACTTTGCAAAAATCCCCATAATCAGTGAACCAATGGCGGCTGCTAATGCAGTAGCAACAAATACCGCACCTGGATCCATTCCTGTCCCTGCTGGTAATCCTTTAATATTTCCCAGCGACAGCGTAGCAGGATTGACAAATAATACATAAGCCATAGATAAAAATGTCGTTAGCCCTGCAACGAACTCTGTTTTATAGTTCGTACCGAGCTCATCGAACTGAAAATAACGCTTCATTCTACGTTTCCCCCGTTATATAATTGCTCGTCGTAATCCTCCCCAGCCCTCTTTTATCCATAAAAATAAAAAAGGCTTCCATTGCATATATGGAAGCGTTCTGTAAATAAAGGTAGGCTAATCCCTTCCTTTATGAAAACGCCTCGTAGTCAAGCCATTTACGGTAGCTAGGTAGAAACTTTCGGGCCATATCCCCGATATTATACGACGGCTGTAATATTCATTTTTCGTATCAATTACATACTCATATTAACTCACATATAGGTGTATGTCAATTTAAAAAGCGAACATTTTACACATTTATTTATTTTTCGTTCGTATAAACTATAAAAAAAGATCCATCTATGCATAAAATCATAGATGGATCTTCCTTTAAATAAATAAACCTTATTCTATTCCCACTCGATTGTTGCTGGTGGCTTAGAAGTAATATCATACACAATGCGGTTAACGTGTTTTACTTCGTTTACGATACGTACAGAGATTTTCTCTAACACATCCCAAGGAATACGTGCCCAGTCAGCTGTCATACCGTCAATTGATGTTACCGCACGGATACCTACTGTGTAATCGTAAGTACGCTCGTCACCCATAACACCTACGCTGCGCATGCCAGGAAGTGCAGTGAAGTATTGCCAAACTTCACGGTCTAAACCTGCTTTTTGGATTTCCTCACGTAAAATCGCATCAGATTCACGAACGATTTCTAATTTTTCTTCTGTAATTTCGCCTAATACACGGATACCAAGTCCAGGACCTGGGAATGGTTGACGCCATACGATTTCATCAGGAATTCCTAATTCTGATCCTAATACACGTACTTCATCTTTAAATAATGTGTTTAAAGGCTCAATTAGTTTAAATTGCATATCTTCTGGAAGTCCACCAACGTTATGGTGAGACTTAATCGTTTGTGCAGTTGCTGTCCCACTTTCAACAATGTCAGTGTACAGTGTACCTTGCGCTAAGAAGTCCATTCCTTCTAATTTAGAAGCTTCATCATCGAATACGTAAATGAATTCATTACCAATGATTTTGCGTTTTTGTTCTGGATCTTCTACACCTTTTAACTTGTTCATGAAGCGTTCTTTTGCATCCACTTTAATAACGTTCATGTGGAAGCCTTCGCTAAATGTTTTCATAACACCTTCTGCTTCACCTTTACGAAGTAAACCGTGATCAACGAAAATACATGTTAATTGGTCACCAATCGCTTTATGAATTAATACTGCTACAACAGAAGAGTCTACGCCGCCACTAAGTGCGCATAGTACTTTTTTATCGCCAACAGTTTCACGGATTTTCTCTAATTCTACTTCAATAAAATTCTCCATGTTCCAGCCTTCAGAGCAACCACATACGCCGAATACGAAGTTTTTAATTAAATCATTACCGTGCTCAGAGTGACGTACTTCTGGGTGGAATTGTACACCGTATAAGTTTTGTGCTTCATTGCTCATACCAGCAATTGGACAAGACTCACTTGTTGCGTCTACTACGAATCCTTCTGGTAAACCAGTTACTAAGTCACCATGGCTCATCCATACAACTTGCTCTTCTGGAAGATTCGCATATAATTTTGATTCGTTCTCTACTTTAAGAACTGCTTTTCCGTACTCACGATGGTTTGCACGCTCTACTTTTCCACCAAAGTGTTTTGTCATAAGCTGCATGCCGTAACAAATACCGAAAATCGGTAAACCTAGGTCAAAGATTTTTTCGTCACAGTGGAATGCATTCTCACCATATACGCTATTTGGTCCACCAGAGAAAATAATCCCTTTTGGATTCATTGCTTTAATTTCTTCTGCAGTAATTGTATGCGGATGAAGCTCACTGTACACACCGAACTCACGAATGCGACGTGCAATTAACTGATTGTACTGACTTCCAAAGTCTAAAACGATAATCGTATCGTGCTGTTTTTTCAAAATAATCACCCCAACGTTAGTTCTATATATAAATATTTTCACCAATTTGGCAAAAAGCATTACCCATATAATAAAAAAAGCCAGTCCTCCGCCCTCAGTCTCATAACAAAGAAAAGGCAGGGGTCTAGCTTTATAAAGATATACTCCGCTCTTTATAAATATAAGACGCACTGCCTTCATAGTCAGGTTGTTTACGGTAACCCGGTAGAGACTCTCAAACCATATCATTGAGGATATATGAAGGATTGTTTTATATTATCTTCCTAGATTCTAACAATGAAGTATCAATACGGTCAAGAGAGAAAGCGACAAAATTCTACAGAAATTAGTTTCTCCGTGCGACAGAACCTTTATTACTATAATTTTTTTACATCTTACAACAAAAAAACATCCACCTCTATATAGAGATGGATGTTCGGCTGACGGATGAAATTACATCATTCCGCCCATACCACCCATGCCCATGCCGCCCATGTCAGGCATTGCTGGAGCATTTGGTTCTGGCTTGTCAGCAACTACAGCTTCAGTTGTTAAGAACATAGCTGCAACAGATGCTGCGTTTTGAAGTGCAGAACGAGTTACTTTTGCTGGGTCTACGATACCAGACTCAAGCATGTTTACCCATTCGCCTGTTGCTGCGTTGAAACCAACGCCTACTTTTTCGCCTTTTAAGCGTTCTACAACAACAGATCCTTCTAGACCAGCGTTAATTGCGATTTGACGAACTGGCTCTTCTAATGCACGAAGTACAATGTTGATACCTGTTGCTTCGTCGCCTTCAGCTGCAATACCAGCCACTTTAGTGTATACGTTCATAAGTGAAGTACCGCCACCTGCAACAATACCTTCTTCTACTGCTGCACGAGTTGAGTTAAGTGCATCTTCAATGCGAAGTTTACGCTCTTTTAACTCAGTTTCAGTTGCTGCACCTACTTTAATTACTGCTACGCCGCCTGCAAGTTTAGCAAGACGCTCTTGTAATTTTTCACGATCGAATTCAGAAGTTGTTTCTTCTAATTGTGCACGGATTTGACCGATGCGAGCTTCGATTTGTTCTGTGTTACCTACACCTTCAACTACAGTTGTGTTTTCTTTCGTTACAACAACTTTACCAGCGCGTCCTAAAGATGCAACTGTAGCCGATTTTAAGTCACGTCCTAATTCTTCAGTGATTACTTCGCCACCAGTTAAGATTGCGATATCTTCTAGCATTGCTTTACGACGGTCACCAAAGCCAGGAGCTTTAACAGCTACTACATTGAATGTACCACGAAGTTTGTTTACTACTAATGTAGCTAAAGCTTCGCCTTCTACATCTTCTGCAATGATAAGAAGTGGTTTACCTTGTTGTACCACTTGCTCTAACACTGGCAAGATTTCTTGGATGTTAGAAATCTTTTTGTCAGTGATTAAGATATATGGGTTATCAAGTACTGCTTCCATTTTGTCAGAATCAGTAATCATGTAAGGAGATGCATATCCACGATCAAATTGCATACCTTCTACTACATCTAATTCTGTTGTGAATCCTTTAGATTCTTCTAATGTAATAACGCCGTCGTTACCAACGCGCTCCATTGCTTCAGCAATTAATTTACCTACTTCTTCATCATCAGCAGAAATAGCAGCTACTTGCGCGATAGAAGATTTACCTTCGATTGGTTTAGAAATCGTTTTTAATTCTTCTACTGCTGCAACAACAGCTTTTTCGATACCTTTACGAAGACCCATTGGGTTCGCACCAGCTGTTACGTTTTTTAAGCCTTCACGAATCATAGCTTGTGCTAATACAGTCGCAGTTGTTGTTCCGTCACCAGCTACGTCATTTGTTTTGCTAGCAACTTCTGCTACTAATTTTGCACCCATGTTTTCGAATGCATCTTCTAATTCAATTTCTTTTGCGATTGTTACACCATCATTTGTAATAAGTGGTGAACCGAATTTTTTCTCAAGTACAACGTTACGACCTTTTGGTCCAAGCGTTACTTTTACTGCATTTGCAAGAGTGTCGACACCGCGAAGCATCGAACGACGTGCTTCTTCACTAAATTTAATATCTTTTGCCATAATATTTGACCCCCTTGGATTTTTAAAATGTATATAATTAACCGATAACTGCTAAAATGTCACTTTCACGTAAAATCAAGTAGTCTGTACCTTCATATTTCACTTCAGTACCTGCATATTTTGAGAAGATGATAAGATCACCTGCAGCTACCTCTAAAGCAACACGCTCACCATTTTCAAGCACTCGACCAGTACCTACTGCAATAACTTTACCCTCTTGTGGTTTTTCTTTTGCAGTGTCTGGTAATACAATACCACTTGCTGTTTTTTCTTCTGCTTGAACAAGCTCAATTACAACGCGATCACCTAATGGCTTTAGCATGAACAATAACCTCCTCATTTTTTATGTAAATTTCCTTTATTAGCACTCAAGACTCATGAGTGCTAACACACTTATAATAATAAATAATCTCATTTTCTTTTGCAAGTAAAAAAATCATAATTTTTTCGCAAATTGCTAGATACACTTTTTCTATACGTCCTCCTAGAAAAGAACAACTTGATTATCGTTGTAACTATTCTCAAGAAAGCCTTCCGTATATGAATCGGCGTTTCCACTTATCGTATGTTACAATATGAAAGACGCCATAAATTGTTTTCTCTATAAGTACAGCATTTTCCTGTCTTCTATTTCATTTTCAAAGAAAGATTTACAAAAAAATCATAATATGAATGGTTATTACGTATACTCGGCTGGATGTTTACATGTTATCCCGCCTTATCTCATAAACTAGGGTTAGAAAGGATGGTTAACCAATTTGAAAAAACAATATTGGTGGATTATAGTTACATATATTCTTATGCAATTATCAGGTATTGTTGGATTACCACTTCTTGTGAAAACTGGACTATATAATAATAGAGGATTCACCCAAGAAGAAAAAATACAACTAGTGACTGGTCACTGGGCAATCATTAGCTTCTTTATTGCATTATGTATTGTACTTTTTCTGCTTAGAACAGATATTCGAGAGAGGCATTTAGATACAAAACGTGCTAGTATTCCTGCCGCAGTTGGCTGGATCTTTATTGGTTTCTTCTTAGCTCTCTTTTCCCAAACAATTGCAGGCACGATTGAAATGCGCTTACTAGGTATTAAGCCTGGTTCCGAAAACACGGAACACTTAATGGAAATTGCAAGAACTACACCATGGTTCCTTATTGTTATATCGATAATCGGACCTATTTTAGAAGAGATTGTGTTTAGAAAAATTTTATTTGGTACATTGTATAAGAAATTTAACTTCTTTATTGCAGCTATTATTAGCTCGCTTGTATTTGCAGCAATTCACTTTGATTTTTCACATCTATTGGTATACACTTCCATGGGTTTTGTATTCGCATTTTTATATGTAAAAACGAGACGGATTATTGTCCCTATCATGGCCCATGTTTCAATGAATACAATGGTCGCGTTAATTCAAGTCGTAATGAGTAATGAACAAATACAGGAAATGATTAAAGAAGCTGAAAAAATGCAAGGCTTTATCGGAGGATTTTTAATATGAGGAACTCACCATTGTTCATGGCAGCACTATATTTCCTGCTTGGATGTGTTTTTGTACGCCTCGCAATTATGAACGTTACAGATACAATCTGGAACCCTTGGACACTACTGTTTGCAGCTATGGCAACAATTGATTTTAATTTGGCACTTCGTCTTATCTTAGTCAAATTTACAAAGAAAAAACAATAATAAAACGCAGAGGATTTTCCTCTGCGTTTTATTGTGGATAATTTTTCAAAAAGTAAACAAGCGTTTGTAATTCTACGGCTAAATCAATATGATGAATTCGTATATTTTCTGACACGTTTAATCGTGCTGGTGTAAAATTTAAAATTCCGTGTACAGCTGTATCAGCCAATCGATCTGCCACAGCTTGTGCAACGGTAGCAGGTACTGTTAATATTGCCACTTGTATATCACTTTTTAGACGCTCTTCTAGTTCATCTAAATGATATACAGGAATTCCTCCGATTTCTTTTCCAACTTTCTCTTCATTGATATCAAAGGCCATTTCAATTTTTGTATTATTATTTTTCGTGAAATTGTAATGTAAGAAAGCGGTCCCTAAATTACCCACTCCAATAAGTGCCACACGTGTTATATCATCTTGATCGAGCGTTTCACGGAAAAAGGATAGTAAATAATTCACATTATAACCATATCCTTTTTTTCCTAACGCTCCAAAATATGAAAAATCTCTTCGAATCGTCGCGGAGTCTACCTTCACCGCTTCACTCAATTCTGCTGATGAAACACGTTGCTTACCAGAAAGAGATAAGTTTTGGATAAATCGATAGTATAGAGGCAATCGTTTGGCAGTGGCCTGTGGAATCTTCTGTTGATCCATATAACCTCTCCTCTCTTCCTATCTTTGTTCCTATACCTGAAACAAATAGAAAAGTTTAGCACTTATGACTTTCCTTGTATAATAAAGAGAGAAGAATTCTCTCTTTATTTTAAACTATACACTATTTTTAGTATGATTGAGAAATATAAACATGGCAAAGTTAAGAAATTATTTGAGGTGAAAACATTGATTTTATTACAAGTGAATGGGCTTTCAAAATTATACGGTGCTGAAACAATCCTTGCAAACATTAAATTAGAGGTTCAAACGAAAGATCGTATCGCACTAGTCGGACGAAATGGAGCCGGAAAATCTACATTATTAAAAATAATTGCCGGAGAGTTATCTCATGATGGCGGTGAAATTATAAAACCAAAAGATGTTTCAATTGGTTATTTAGCTCAAAATACCGGCCTCGAAACTTCTTTAACAATTTGGGATGAAATGCTAACTGTCTTTACACACTTGCAGCAAATGGAGAAAAAACTTCGAAGGCTAGAGCATGAAATGGGGCAAGAAGAGAACTTTTCAAATGCTACTACGTCCGAAAAATTACTCGCTGATTATGATCAATTGCAACTAGATTATAAAGATCAAGGCGGTTATCAATATGAGGCTGATATTCGTTCTATTTTAAGTGGTCTCGGTTTTCCAACCGAAACACACCAAACGACAATTTCTACATTAAGCGGTGGCCAAAAAACACGATTGGCTCTCGGCAAATTATTATTAACAAAACCAGATTTACTCATCTTGGATGAGCCAACAAACCATTTGGACATCGATACACTAACATGGCTTGAACAATATTTACAAGGCTATCCAGGAGCTATTCTAATTGTTTCCCACGATCGCTACTTTTTAGACAAGCTTGTTACACAAGTATATGAAATTTCTAATAAAGAAAGCAGACGATATGTTGGTAACTACAGTAAGTATTTAGAGCTAAGAGCTGCACTATATGAACAGGAAATGAAGCGTTATGAAAAGCAACAAGAGGAAATTGCTAAACTCGAAGACTTTGTCCAAAAGAATATCGCCCGTGCATCTACAACAAAACGTGCACAAAGTCGCCGTAAGCAATTAGATCGAATGGAATTACTGACTAGACCATTAGGTGACTCTAAATCAGCATCCTTTCACTTTGATATCGAGAAACAAAGTGGTAACGACGTCTTACAAGTAAAAGATGTTTCAATTGGATACGACCATGAGCCTGTTATTGAACATGTGAATATGCGCTTAACCCGTGGTGATAGTGTTGCATTAGTCGGACCAAATGGGATTGGAAAATCTACATTATTAAAATCAATTGTGAATAAATTGCACACGTTAAGCGGTGAGGTTTCTTTCGGTTCGAATGTATCTATTGGATACTATGATCAAGAACAGGCAAACTTAACATCGTCTAAGCGTGTTTTAAATGAATTATGGGATGATTATCCACTACAGCCAGAAAAGGAAATTCGTACTATACTCGGTAATTTTTTATTCACAGGAGATGATGTATTAAAACCTGTTTCTTCTCTTAGTGGCGGCCAAAAGGCACGATTAGCCTTAGCGAAATTAATGATGCAAAAATCTAACCTGCTGATTTTAGATGAGCCAACAAACCATCTTGATTTAAATAGTAAAGAAATTCTAGAGAACGCCTTAATCGATTATCCAGGAACTCTTTTATTCGTTTCTCATGATCGCTATTTTATTAACCGTGTCACAACTACAGTCGTTGAGTTATCAACAGATGGTGCACAGGAATATTTAGGTGACTATGACTACTATATCGAAAAGAAAAATGAAATGATTGAGCGTGCTGAATTTGAGCAACAAGAGGAAGAAGCACCTATTCAAAAAAACATTGCTCAAGAAAAATTAAGTTATCTTGAAGAAAAAGAGCGTAAAAAGCTAGAACGCCAGCGTATTCGAAAAATTGAAGAACTGGAACAAAACATCGCGAAATTAGAAGAGGAGATCGAAGCATTAGAAGACCAGCTTTGTCTACCTGAAGTATATGCAGATTATGAACGAGCAAGTGAAATTACAAACACAAAACAAACATTACAAGAACAACTAGAAAAACATATGGCAGAATGGGAAGAATTACACATGTAACCTTTCTATATTTACGTAATAAAAACAAGGTAGCCAAAGAATATTTAGCTACCTTGTTTGTTGTTTATATGAAAAATATAGATTAATCAAAAGTCTGACCTCTATCTGTTTATCCACAACATTATACACATATCCACCTTTAATATATAAAGATAAAAATAACTTTTCCACATTACCCACAAAATATAAAAAAGTTATCAACATTTTATATTCACAATAAAACCCACATTATCAACAGATAATGTGGGTTTTATCCACAGGTTGTGGTTAATTTTGTGTATAACTATGCTTCAATATCTAAACCTGGGTTTGCATTTAAGGCTAATGTTGCACGTTTCCCTTGTTCATATGCAATTGTCCCTGCTGCTGCAATCATTGCTGCATTATCTGTGCATAAAGATAATGGTGGAATGATTAGTTCCATATGCTCTTTTTTCGCAAATTCTGCTTCTAAGCGTGCTCGAAGCCCTTTATTTGCTGCTACGCCCCCAGCAAGAAGCACCTGTCTTACATTGTATGCTTCAGCTGCACGTGCTGCTTTCGTTACTAATACATCTATTACACTTTCTTGGAAGCTCGCTGCTAAATCTTCTGGAGCAATTTCTTCGCCTCGTTGTTTTGCGTTATGCACAGTGTTGATAACTGCTGATTTCAATCCACTAAAGCTAAAATCATACGAATCTGGTTCTAGCCATGCACGTGGTAAATCAATCGTTGGCCTTCCTTCATGAGCAAGACGATCAATATGAGGACCGCCTGGGTATGGCATAGATAACGTACGCGCCACTTTGTCATATGCTTCTCCCGCTGCATCATCTCTTGTTTCACCAATTACCTCAAACGAGCCATGTTCTTTCATATAAACAAGCTCTGTATGTCCTCCAGATACAACAAGTGATAGCAATGGGAATTCTAGCTCTTTTACTAAGCGGTTCGCATAAATATGACCAGCGATATGATGAACACCAACAAGAGGAATATCATGAGCAAAAGCAACAGCTTTAGCCGCATTTACACCAATTAAAAGTGCACCTACTAAACCAGGGCCTTCTGTCACTGCAATTGCATCAATATCTTCAAAAGAGATATTTGCTTCTTTTAAAGCTTCTTCTAATACAACTGTAATTTGTTCTACGTGATGACGAGATGCAATCTCTGGTACAACTCCGCCAAAACGCTTATGACTTTCAATTTGTGATGCAACAATATTTGCCACTATTTCTGTTCCATTTTTAACAATCGCTACAGCTGTTTCATCACAGCTTGTTTCAATACCAAGTATAATCGTATTTTTTTCCATTATATATTCACCCACATTACAAGACCATCTTCATAATTGTCTGTATAGTATCGTTTACGAATCCCGCCATTTTGGAATCCATACTTCCGGTATAACTGTTTTGCTACTTCATTTGAAACGCGAACTTCAAGTGTCATCGTTTTTGCTCCCATTTCCTTCGCTTGGTCCATTACTTCTTTAAGCAAAGCCTCCCCAAGCTTTTGACCACGATATTCTGGCAAAATAGCTATATTTGTTATATGTGACTCATCAATAATAATCCACAATCCACAATATCCAATTACCAGACCATCCTTTTCTATAACAACATAATGTGCATATTCGTTCATCGTTAATTCACGGTGAAATGCATCGGCAGTCCAAGGAGTTGGGAAAGACGCTTCTTCAATAGCTACAATTTGAGCAATATCATCAGTCGTCATCTTTCTAAATGTAATATCCATTTCGACAGCTCCTATTTTTTTTGACTTTCTAACCATTTTGTTTCTGCCTCTGCTAGACGAAGATAGCTCGGAACAAATGTATGTACACTTTGTTCTTCCTTTTGTAATCCTAAAAATGCTAGCTCACTTGGTCTTGGATTATTCTTTGTAAAGGAAGCAAATACAGCTTGATCTCCTAAATATTCTATAATCGTTTCTTTATGCAGCTTTACATCATTACCGATAAATAGAACAGGTTGTCCCTTATCCTTTAACATCTGTAACCAATCCACAATAAGAATAATACGATCATCTTCTATAGAAGTTAGCTTTTCTTCTTCATATGTATACAAGCCTGTATAAACTTGTCCACGGCGTCCATCAAATAAAGGACAAATAACTCCTTGGAAATTACCCCCGTTAGCAGCTACCACTTCTAAACTAGACACACCAACAATCGGTATTTGCAATGACCATGCTAACGTTTTCGCAACCGTCACGCCTATGCGAACGCCTGTATACGAGCCAGGGCCAGCTGCTACAACGATTTTATCTAGCTCTTTCGGTTTTACATTACATTCCTTCAGAAGTTGTTCTACAGCTGGCATAAGGCGTACAGAATGATTTTTTGTTAAATTTGTAATGATTTCCCCAACAACAGTGTTTTCCTCAATAAGAGAAACACCCATTACGTAATTTGAAGTATCAATTGCTAGTACTTTCATTTTGTAATAGCTCCTCACATAATCTAATATAGCGTTCTCCATTTGGTTCTAATACGATTTTCCTTGTATCATTCCCTGCATGGAATAAGCTAACTTTTAAATTTTCATTTGGTAAATATGCTTCTATTAAATGAGCCCATTCCACTACCGTTATACCTTCGCCATAAAAATACTCATCAAATCCTAAATCTTCTTCACTTTCCGCTAAACGATATACGTCCATATGATAGAGCGGTAGTCTTCCTTTGTACTCCTTAATAATATTGAATGTAGGACTATTTACAACTCTCTTCACACCAAGGCCCTTTGCTAGACCTTTTGTAAATGTCGTCTTACCAGCGCCAAGATCTCCTTCTAAAATAAGTACATCTTGTGCTCTAACAAGTTGTCCCAGCTTTTCTGATAATTTTTGTGTTTCCTCAGAAGACATTGTTGTTATTTCATATTTATTCAAAGGTTTCACCTACTTTACTCACAATATTCTCTGCTCTTTATTATACAGATTTTTTCGCGTTGTTTCATTTTGAACATATAAAAAAGACCTTAGGAGTTTTCCTAAGGGTAAGTTTGACTGTCTTTATAAGTTTTCTTAAAAATAAATAAAAAAATACGAAACAACTTGTTTCGTTCTTTTCTTTATATAAAATGGCGGTCCCGACCGG
>NZ_JBALQK010000153.1:0-1474 GCF_036965845.1 Bacillus sp. JJ1127
CATAAGCATATGCCTTCTTTACATCTCTTGGATCTTTCCGATGATGAAGCATACCGATTATAACCATATGAGTTTTCCTACCCCTCTTTCTAAATTTCTTTTTCAAACACGTATCAAATTCATCTTATATATATTCATAATCCCCCTTCATTTGACTAATTTTAAAATATAAAGAACGATTTTTCTCCCATTTTAATATTCTACTTATATATAAATAATAAATTTGAGTTTTTATAAAAATGATTGAAGCTAAGGGGGCATAAGACTATGAATACTATTGTTTTTATTGAAACAAATAAATCTGGATCAAGTAGAGAAGCAATCAAGGCAGCAGAAAAACTTAATTTCTTTACAATTTTGTTAACTAGAAAAAAAAAATTTCTTGAAGAACGCAATACATTTCCGGATGTACATGAAATGATTTTCACTGATATAGATGATTACGCTAATGTAGTCACAATAATTAACAAGCTTAAAAACACAGGAAAAAATATAAAAGGAATTTTTAGTTTTATTGATTCTTTCGTTTATGTAGCTGCACGTTTATCAAAAGAATTTTGTCCAAATATAATATCTACCGAAGCAATTTATCATATGGAAAACAAAATATTGACTCGTAATGTACTAAAAGATTTATCAATCTCACTCAATTATTTAGTTTATAAACCAAAAGAATCATTATCATCTTTTCTTAAAGAAGCTAAAAACATGAATTTCCCTGTTATCGTTAAATCCCCTAAATCATCAGGATCAAAAGATGTATTGTTAGCAAAAAATGAAAATCAATTAATTTCATCTATGCAAACTCTTTTGAAAAAACTACCTAATGAAAAAGTTCTAATTGAGGAATATGTAGATGGCCCTCAGTACTTGGTTGAAATTTTAGTTCACAATGGAAAAGTGCATATTATAGCAATAATTGAGCAAGAAATTACATTTCTTAATCGTTTTATTGTCACTGGTTATTCTTTGCTAGGGCAAGTAGACAAAAAACTATATTATAGCCTTCTCAAGACTATTAATTCTGTTATAAAGACTTTTAATATGAAAAATGGTGCTTGTAATATAGAACTACGTAGAATAAATGATGTTTGGAAATTAATCGAAATAAACCCTAGAATATCGGGTGGAGCTATGAATGACATGATTGAAATTGGACATGGAATCAACTTAGTACAAGAAACTATTCAATTAATGTTAGGAAACACACCTTCACTAAATAAAAAGCATTATAAATATGTATACACTCATTACTTAACAGTTAAATCTAAAGGAAAACTAATCCGAGTTACAGGAAAAAATCGTAGTTCTAAATATCCTGGTGTGGAAAAGGTTTATATAAAACCCAAAAAAGGAGCCATCCTAAAACCACCTACATCAATGGGGCATCGATGTGGATACATTTTAGCATCATCATATTTTAAAACAGAAGCTAAAAAAATAGCTTTAGAAGCAGCTAAAGAAGTTTCTTTTG
>NZ_JBALQK010000153.1:1530-9250 GCF_036965845.1 Bacillus sp. JJ1127
TGAAATCGAAGAACTAATAGATGCAACGTAAGCAAAAACGGCATGTAAGCTGTATTTTCTCATATTATTTATCAGTAAATTTTTTATTTAGTTATAATATAATCATAATTAATTGATACACTTCGTGAACAAATTGTACTAACCCTTACTTTGAAAGTTTTACAAACATAGCAAGTACAACCTAAAAAACAAACAAGCACTTCCAGTAAGTGCTTGTTTGTTTTTCTAATTTTAAGTTTTAATATATTTACCCAAAGAGGAGTTTTTACTAATTCTTAAACTTCTCCTTCGCCGCTCTCATCTTCACATTTAAATCATGATCAATGGAGTCACGAATATCACGCTCTACTGCTTCCATCGCTTTTTGGAAATTTTGTAAGTAGATCTTTAATTCTTCTTCTTTTTCAGGACGTTGTGATGGTGGTAATTGTACCACTAGTGACAACATAGCTATTAAATCTTTCATTAAGAACGTTTCAAGTTTGTGCTGTTGCTCAAACATGCGTTGTTCTTGATAGTACGGAAGTGCGTTTAATACTGAAATTGTAATCTCATCAACCGTTCTTTGTAATGAAGGGTTAATTGATCGTTTATATACCTGAATCGTATTTAATGCATCAGGATAACGGTCGTAAAAATACAATTTATAAAACGATAGATCTGTTGGTTTGGATGATTGTTGCGATTCTTGCCTTAGGAAATCCTTTACTTTTATCGCCGCTACATCGATATCTTCATTTGTAACTTTTTTGGTTGCTTTCGCCATAGCGTGTACTTTTTTCTGTTTATCTTTCGGTAACATAGAGAAAACTTGTTCTCTTGTACGTTGGTCTGCTGCACAGAAAAGGGTATTCAATGCTTTCTGTTCCTTTTTCCCCTCTGTACGAATCCAGCGATAAAAGAGTGGATGCTGCGTAAATTCTTGTAAAAACGGCGTTGATTTATTTGATAATTTTTCAATTGATTCATGTGCGCGCTTATAAGGCTTCGCCCATGATAAATAAAATTTCCGACCGAAATACACAAGCGAGACAACGATCGTGAATCCAACTAAAAGTAACGTTCCGATTAGTATTAAAGCCATTTTAATAAAACTCATCTTTTCACCTCCTCTAATGACCCCTTATTTCTTTGGACGCTGAATGAGCTTTTGCTTCATTTCATCATTAAATGTGTCGAGTTCAATAACAAACTTCTTACTAGATTCAATAATACGCTCTGATGATTTCTCAGTTGCTTCAATAGCCGCAAACACATTTTGGAAGGATTCACGTAGCTTA
Organism: Bacillus sp. JJ1127; assembly: GCF_036965845.1. Classification (NCBI taxonomy): domain Bacteria; kingdom Bacillati; phylum Bacillota; class Bacilli; order Caryophanales; family Bacillaceae; genus Bacillus; species Bacillus sp. JJ1127. Next base: position 2,811 of record NZ_JBALQK010000153.1, read on the forward strand.
TCCATGCTGATTGCTGGATTTTCAAGCAACTGTGTTGTTTCTTCTGTGTTTTGTTTTAAAGCTTGTGAGTTACTTAATACCATCGATTCAATTGCTTCATTAGTCGCGTTAACTGCATCGATTGTTTTACGTTGATTTGTTAATGCAAGCTGGATTGCTGCTGAAACAGTAACAACGTTTTGCGTCATTGTAATCGCGTTACGAATTGCTTCTGTTAACTTTTCATTGTTTTTCTTAATGATATCTACAGATGCGATAGATTGTAGCAATACACTTTTTGCTTGCTGCATGTTTCGTGTACGTACAAGAATTTTTTCTAATGCATCATTAATTAATGGAATATCTTTTTGACGATCTGGATTTTGCTTTTCTGCTTCAAGCATGCCAGCAAGCTTTCGTCCTAGATACACTTGCTTATCAAGCGCATGAATTTTATCATGTGATTGTTCTTTTAACATTTCTAAACCGACTGTATCTTCCTGGAGATTGTCGCGTCCAATAAGTAATGATCTTATAATTTCTTCAATTTGTTTATCTATGGATTGATATTTATGAGCATACGTTTCAAGTGGATTTTTCTTGAATACTTTAAACATAAATTTCTTCATACCCGATGCTTTTAGTGAATTAGGATCGAGTTCTGATACTACTCTACGTAATTCTAGCAACGTATTTGGAATTTCTTCATTCTTTCCATTCATCATCGCTGTTACAGGGCGTTTAAGTGCTGATAATGTTTGCCCTGCAGCTTGCTGCTCTTTATCGCCTAAGTCTCCAAGTTGTGATAATACTTTTGAAAGATCTGTATTTTGTTCACTATTTAGCTTTTGTACGTAGAGATCAGCTTCTTTATTTAGTTCAACAAGTTCTTCATCTTTAATAACTGTATCAACAACTACTTCCACATTATCTTTCACTAATGATACAGGTTCTTTCTTCTCTAATTCAGTCAACAAAATCGCTCCTTTATTTATATGTGCGAAATTATTTGCACTATATTTCATCTAAGATATCGTATTCAACATGTATGATACTTGTTTGATAATAAACTCCTGCTTATGCAGTCATTCCCTGTTTCTTACCATAAGTATACCTGTTCTCTACATTATTTTCCTCAGACTTAAGACCTAGAATGCTACGTGCTGAAGGCGGATTCTTCACATGTTACACGTTTTATTGTTTAGTAATTCCGCTTTCAATTTTATTTTGTCCACCTTCCCATTTGGCTTCTTCGGTAAATGTGATAGTACAGTCCAATTTCTTGGTTGCTTATATGATATTAATTTTTGACGGCACTCTTTCTGAATATCAACTAATTCTCGAGAAAATTCCTTAACGATAACAGCCTGGATAATTTCTCCACGATTCTCATCCTTTTCCGCAAACACTACTGCTTCTGTAACCCCTGTGATTCCAAGTAATGCATCCTCTATTTCGCCAGCATAGACAAAGCTCCCAGCGGCTTTTATAATGTCTCGGTCTCTACCTACTAAAACAATTTTTCCATCTTCTCTTTGGAAACCAATATCATGTGATGTTACCCAATCTTCTATGAAAGTAGCTTTTGTTTGTTCTTCATTTTCAATATATCCTTCAAAGGCCTGACCGGATCGAACAAATAATTTCCCAAAGTTTTCTTTATCAGTTACTATTCGTTCTTTCTTCTCATAAAAAAAAGCAATCTCCACATCAGGGAATGGTACTTCGACTGTTTCAGGTGCAGTTCTTGCATCTTCTGATGTTAACAATGAGGCATACCCCATTTCTGATGATCCGTAATATTCATACAAAAATGATTTAGAAAAACATTCCTCAAATTTTTGTCTTTGTATAGTCGATAATTTTGTCCCAACTGAAATCATACACCCCGGAATTATTTCCTGCACACTTCGTTTTTGCTTTGCATGGCGAATTAAAGGCTCAATTACAGCCGGTGTGATAGAAGCACATGATCCTTTTGCTTTAAAAAAGGCCTCTGGTGTAAATTTAGATAATAAAACAATCTCAGCTCCAATAGCTAATGCATGAAGTGCCGGATATAACTGCGCTGAATAAGATAAATGTAACGGAACTACTATCCGATCACTTTCAGTTAGTGAAAACGCCTTACTCCATCCTTCAAAACTACTAGTCCAAGATCGATGACTTTAAACAAAACCTTTCGGTGTGCCCGTTGAACCTGAAGTATAACCAAAAAAGTATAACTCGTCCTTACTATTCACATGTCTAAAAGGAAATGAGATGGTATTATGCTCAATTGTTTGACATACAGTCTCTTTGGATGTGATAATCCAATTAGGCTCCGTTCTACTTACAATTGTTTTCCATTCAATTTCTGTACCGTCTGGATGAACTGGCATTATAATTCCACCAATTTTTGAAACCGCAAGTGCATCTTGAATCCATTCCATACAATTTTCCAACTTTATAATAAAAATATGCCTGGTGCCGCTCCGTCTTGCATAAGAACTGATGCACGATTTGAAACACATTGCGCCAACTCTTTGTAAGTCCAACTATCATGTTGTTCCGAAAGCGCAACGCGGTCAGGATATTTTTGTGCCTGCTCATAGAAATAAGAATGTATACGCATTTTTTATTGAATCTCCTTGTTTGTTATGACTATATTTTTTGTTTTTTTCGCGCCACAAACGCTCCTTTTTGAAAAGCTAGTAATACTGTTTCAAATGCATTATCTTCTTCAATCATCTGAATAAATTCCGCTAACTCTTCTGCATGTGAAGTCGCATTATCAATGACAAGAAATCCTTTTGGCTCTAATATGCGTTTTATATTTTCCCACCACCACATATATTGCGTACGCTCTGAATCTAGAAAAATAAAATCAAATGAACGATCTACTTGTGCATCTAAAAATGCGCCCGCTTCCTGATTATGAATATCAATCCGATGTCCAAGGTGGGCCTTTTCAAAATTCACAAGCGCCTCTGCGACCCGTTCTGAAGAAAGTTCAACAGTTGTAACATTTCCTTTTGTTTCTTCAGCTGCATTTGCCAGCCATAATGTTGAATATCCATTTGAAGTACCGATTTCTAACATTCTTTGTGCACTAAGCCCTTTTATTAAAATGGATAAAAACTGGCCCATTTCACGAGAAACATTTCTTAACTTTTCTTCTCGCTTTTCTTTTTTACTATCATGCTCTTCCCCATATCTTTCAAGTTCTAACAACAATGATTCTAAGGAACTCATACTATTCATCACCTCTCCAACAAATGTAATGATTAAAAAATTGATGAGAAAGTTGATTATGTTTGTCTACTTTTCATTATATGCGAAACGAAGGTCTTTTTCCTGTTATAAGGCAAAAATTTGAATTTTTTTGTAGCATATTGCTTCATTTTTTGGTAAAGTTAATTTCTACGTGTAATTATTCCATTCACATTATTTTACAATTAAAATGCAATCATTTTTAATCGGTATTTCAAATCAAAGAAGCGCCCTTTTTGGACGCATTTTCTTTTGTTTATAACTAATATGTAAGAAAGGATGCTTTAAACATGAACGTGATTAATTTAGATGCCGCTAGAAAACGTAAGCAGCACAAAAAGCAAATGATAACTATACCGATTATTAAACGTATTTACGAAGAGGACGGAGAAATCAAATTCGAGGTATTAGGCGAAAAGGATGTTCCTCTTGAAATGTTAGAGAAGTAAATGATATGGTCCTAAATTAAAGACGCATTTCTGTTGAAATGCGTCTTTTTCATTCTATACATTCTCATTTAAATGAATAAGTTTTTCTGGATTCACCATCATATAAATAGATGAAATTTTCTCTTCTTGAAACTCAAACGAAAGCACATACGCAGCCCGGTTATTTACATTTACAATAATACCTGGAACACCATTTACTATTCTAAATGTAATGGAATGTTCTTCTGACAACTTCTTAGTAATTCCTAAGAATAGACGTACAATCCTTTCAGAAGTGTAAATTGGTTTAAGAGCCGTTGTAACCTTCCCTCCACCATCTGATTTAAATATCGCATCTATTTTTAAGATTTCTAACATTCCTTGTACGTCTCCTCGTTGCAAAGATGTAACGAATTGTTCCACATATGCGGCCATTTGCTTTGTACTTAATTTTGAGACTTTCGGTTTATCCATTATACTCTTTCTAGCTCGATGAAAGATTTGTCGACAGTTCACACTACTCTTTTCAACGATTGATGCTATCTCATCATAATCGTAACCAAACACTTCTCGTAATAAAAATACCGCCCGTTCAATTTCAGATAACTGTTGCAACAATAAAAGATACGCTGTAGACATAGATTCCTTCATTATATATGTCATTGAGGGATCATCATTTTCTTCAACAAGTGGTTCAGGTAACCACATACCAACATAAACATTTCGTTTATGCGCTGCTGAACGTAATTTATCGATTGCACGATTTGTAACCATCTTACATAAATACGCTTTTACATTGCCATACGACTCTATCTCTTCTATTTGACTGAATGAAAGAAATGTATCATGAACGATATCTTCTGCGTCCATGACACTCCCAAGCATACGATAAGCTAAAGAGAATAATAAAGGTTTATACGCTTCATACAACTGTTCCGTTTCCACGCTCACTTGACCCTCTTTCAATTTGTGACTTTACTCAATTCTAAAATTTGGAGTGCCGCTCGCTTTCCACTAGCAACCGCAGCATCAGCTAATAATTCATCATGGCCAGCCCAATCTCCTGCAACATATATCCCTGGCATTTCAGGAACAGTAGGCCCCGGCTTTTCAGTACGACCAATATGAGGAAAATCATGGACAACTGTTATTTGGGGTAAATATTGTTTTACAACTAATTCCTGTTGCCACTTTGGATGTAAAAGCTCCATTGTATGTTCTAAACACATTTTATCCTCATTTGGATAATTGATTGGTACTGTAGGATTGTGATATTTTATCAAGCTAACTACTGCTGTCCCATCCTCACTTAACTTTGAAGCTCTTGATTGATTTGTAAAAAATACAGGTTGATCTAATCCTAAAACAAATTGATGTGATGGGTTGGGTAATTTTCTTAAACCAAGATCTAAGGAAGCAACTGTCACTGGCACTGATTGTTCTTTCCATATATGCAGCACTGTGTCTTTTGCTCCCTTAATAATTTTACAAACTTCTTTTGGTGGTATAGTAACGACAACCGTAGGAACTTCATATATTTGATCACCGGAACAGCGAATTCTTTGCATGTAATCTGAGTGGTCAATTTCAACCACATTTTTATTAGCTAGAAATTGAACCCCAGCATTTATAGCTTCATCCCTTAGCTTTGTTATAATAGTCTCCCATCCACCGTCTACATAAAAGACCCCTTCTTTCATGGAACGTTGAATTTGTTTTAATACAGAAGATGCTAGCTGTATGGTCGGAGCATATGTGTATGTCGATGTTCGGCATAATGCATAGAACATATTTCTTACCATCGGATCTTTTATTTCCTTTTCTGCCCATATATTCAAACTCATTTTAGGAATTGTATCCAAGTTTAATTTCCCTAGCTTTAACATCAGATGAGAAAATTGTATTTTAGCAGGCCATGAAAGTAATGATGTAGATAAGATAGAGCGAAAATCTGTTGGCACTGTATACACATCATTTTTCCATATACCATGTGCGTTCGTTGAAGGTATTCCCCCTGAAAGAGTGATTCCAAGTTCCTTAAAAGCTGATAACGCTTCTCCTCCTCGATATAAAGCGTGCGCCCCAAGGTTCATCAGAATGCCATTTTTATTCGTTGTTATGGCTCTTCCGCCAAAACGACTTGATTTTTCTAATACAACAACTTTTTTGCCTTCCCTAGCTAAATAAATCGCGGCAGTTAATCCAGCAAGTCCCCCGCCAATAATTGCCACATCGAAATTTTTCATATCAATTCCTCCCTTATTGTTCTACATACAAGACGAATGAAGAAAGAGGAATGTGACATTTTTTAAAATTTATTTTTCCTTCCAAAACAAAAAAATCCCTTATCTCATATTAAAGGATCTTTTTGTTTACATAATATTATTACCAATAACTTATATGAGTGGTACTCTTCAGCGGAACTGGATTCCAACTTTGTTGTATGGTTTGCCATGATTTGACTGTTCCATCTTTACTTTTAATAAACGCTTTAAATTCTATATTTCTCTCAGCTGGCAACACAACATTGCCCCTCCAATCATTATTATAAGAATCATAATATAATTGAATTGGATACTGCTTTGTGTCCCACCGCCCTAATTCTGCACGATTCCCAGTAATATAAACTGGATCGTCTATTGTTGTAGGAGCATTTTTTACTACAATCGTTTGCGTGACAGGGGTCACACCTAATAAATCTTTAAACTTCCCCATTAATGAATTGTTATACTAGACTCTACCATTTTATACAATAGATAGTTATATATCCATTTTGATTTT
>NZ_JBALQK010000154.1:0-2853 GCF_036965845.1 Bacillus sp. JJ1127
TTGCATGTATTCTCTTATCAATTATAGGGGGTATCAGCTTAAAGAAGACAGGCGAAGCTTCTACAAGTATGTATGAAGAAAGATTGCTGCCAATTTACTGGATAGAGACTGTAGAATCTAATTTTCATTATGGTGCTAAAAATCTTATGGAACTTATGCTTACAACTGATGATAAAAGAAACAAAGAATTAGTAAGTAGAATGGATCAATTAAAGAATGAGAATCAGCAACTATTAAAAAAATATGAGTCTAAGATTACTTCACAAGAAGAAAAACAATTATATGCAGATTTTCAGAAAAATTATCAAGAGTTCAGAACGACAATAAATGAAGCACAAAATTTAGCGATGCAAAATAAAAACGAAGATGCTTATGCTTATTATTTAAAAGAAGTTGAGCCCGCTATACAAAAGTCAAGTGATAGTATTCAAGCACTCATTAATTATAATGTTAACCATGCAGAACAATTACAAAAAGATAATGTTAGCAACATGAAGAATATGGTACTAATCTTTATTATTATTTCAGTTATAGTGACTGCGGTTATTATGTTTATTGGATATATCATTAAAACATCTATTCACCGTCCAATTACGTTATTACAGCATGATATGAAAGAAGTAGCAGATGGGAATTTAGTAATACGTACTTCTTATGAAGCAAATGATGAATTAGGAAATATTGTTACTTCTTTTAATCATATGTTAGACAATTTGCAACAACTAATTGAGAAAATAAAGGTAACAACACATGAGGTTACTTCCTCGACTGATTGTATGTTGCAAAATACAAAACAGGCATCTCAAATCTCTAACGAAGCTGTTCAAACGATTCATGAAGTGAACAAACAAATAGTAGGGCAAGTTACGAGTATTCAAGAAAGCTCAACAGCAATGAATGACGTAGCAAATGGAGTTCAAACAGTGGCTGAATCTGCATCAACTGTTGCTGAAGTGTCTGTTATTACAACTGATCGTGTGGATAGTGGAAGTGAAGTAATCAAGCAATCCATTACTCAAATGAATAATGTACATAAAGCTGTGGAAGAAACATCTACAATGATAGAACGTCTTGTGATGCGTACGCAAGATATAGATAAAGCTTTAAACGCTATTACGAATATTGCGGAACAAACAAACTTGCTTGCTTTAAATGCTGCAATTGAAGCAGCACGTGCAGGGGAAAATGGAAAAGGTTTTGCAGTTGTTGCAGCTGAAGTGCGAGATTTAGCTGAACAATCCAAGCAATCCGCACATGAAATTAATGATTTAATTAAATCAATTCAACAAGATACAAAAGATACTGTTCAAATTATGAGAAAAGGTCAAGAAGAAGCGGAACAAGGAAGAAATGCTGCTAATGAAGCAGACGAAGCCTTTTCAACAATCATGAAAGATATTCATAAGATAACAAGACAAATCCAAGAAGTATCAGCTACGACAGAAGAAATGTCTGCTGGAACGGAAGAAATTAACGCTTCATTATCAGTAGTATCAGAAACGTCTACAAGGGTAGCAAAAGATACGGATCAAACCGTACAAGCAATTCAAACACAAGCATCATCCATTACAGAAATAACGAATCAATCCATGCAAATAAGGAACAAAATTGAAGAATTAGAAGGATTGATTTCACAATTTAAAATTGATGAATCAAAACAATAGTAAAAAGAATTTACAAATGTTGGTTTGGAATAAAGTTGTCCTGGTTATAAGAAAGTCGTACCGTTTATAAAAAGGATGTACTGTTTGTAAAAAAGTACGATCAAAAAAACTGCTTGAAATGCAGGTTTTTTCTTGTTCAACAATCGGGCCATTTAATTGAATAAGACTACACAAAAAGTCGCTTTCCCTTACGTAAGGAAAGCGACTTTTTAGATTGATTTTTCCCTTGTTATCAAGCTTTTTACTTTAAGTTCCTTTGACTAACTTTGAAAATGTTGTTGACTATTCAGTTGAACTACATAGTCGAACTGAATAGAGGGTGAGGATATGAAACATAAATTATTACCGTTGTCTGAAACCATGCATTATATTTTATTAGCTATGCGTGAGCCACTCCATGGCTATGCCGTAATGCAGAAGATAGAAAAGATAAGTAACGGTACTGTTATTTTAGCAGCTGGTACATTATACGGTGCGATTGAAAACTTGAATAAGCATGGTTGGATCGAAGCTGTTGGAGAGTCAGGTCGGAGAAAAGTTTATATGATAACTGCAGAAGGAAGCGCCATTTTGAAAATGGAACAAAACAGGTTATTGCATATTTTATCCCTGTACGAAGGAAGTGAATCGAATGAAGAAATTTAAGATGTTTTTTGATATTGAAAAAGAGGAGCAATGGCTGAACGAGCAATTACAAAAAGGATATCGTTGTACAAATATTAGTGGATTAGGAATATACACTTTCGAAAAAACCGACAAGAGATATGTGATGCGACTGGATTATCAAGATTATTTATCAAAGAAAAAGTTCGAAGATTACAAAGGGATATATGAAGACTTCGGTTGGATTTATATAAATGGCTCCTGGCTTGGTGGGGTTTATTGGCAAAAAGAAGATGATAAGCAAAATGAAATCTTCTCGGACCGCCAATCAAAGGGTAATTATTATAAAAGATTAATGGGTTATTCATTTATGTTGGGTATGCTGTGTTTGGCTTCATCTTATATGCCTTACAAGGATTCGGGATTATATCATGAAGGTCTTTGGAGTATGAAAGGTTCATTATTTTGGAAAGCATTTTTATTTGAAACTCCATTTGTCCTTTTGAAGTTGTTTCCCGCACTTCTGGTTGTTTTTTTGGGTAGCAGTTTCTATAAAACTTATCGAAAGTATTCAATGTTAAAAGAA
>NZ_JBALQK010000154.1:2873-3532 GCF_036965845.1 Bacillus sp. JJ1127
AAAAGAAAAATAATGCGAGGAGTATTTTAATCTTTATTATCAAGAAAGTCTACAAATAAACAAAGACGCTTTTTTAAGGGTTATGAATGAAAATTCTTCATTTAAAATACCTAAAACATTCAGGAAATACCCACACAATATATTAGTTACTGTTGGTGAAAAAGAGAAAAAAATAATGAAGGATTCAATGAAGGGGATTATGGCTAACAATCCCAATTGTCAAGGAGTTATCATTCCTAAGATTGGTCATGGGATACCTTTAGCAGATCCAAAGCTCTTTAATAAGATGTTAGAAGAATGGTTAGATAGTAATTTAATTATAGGTGAAGTGAAATTGGTATCTAATAATTGAAAATTTAGGTCTTTCATGTGCATCCACCATTTTATGATTTTGATTTACTTATATCCGTTGTAGAGTTTCCTACTTATTAACTAACTGGGGCGTTCGCTCGGTAAGAATTAAACAACTTTAAAAAGCCTTATTACATTTTATTTAGCAAGGCTCTTATTTTTTTATGGCAAAATTAAACAACTTTGTTATCGCTTTACAATAAGAATATCTTTGCTTTTGTTGAAGTTTAGTAGTATCATTCGTGAATAGCGAGATAGCGAAGTAAAACCAGAGGTACATATTCCTCTGGTTGATTTAAAATAAAGTC
>NZ_JBALQK010000155.1:0-244 GCF_036965845.1 Bacillus sp. JJ1127
ATATAGCACATTGCATTTAAAATAAATGATTGGTGAATACAGAGGATTTCTGATGTATATTCCTTTATATTAGACCCTATTTAGTTTGACACATATTTATATAACTTACATAAACTAAAAATGTACAATTGCCTACTCTATAGATTTTTTACGACAAGATAATGAAAGGTTATAATTGCTTACCGTACTTACCCTTTCTCCGAAATAAACGGTTCATAGTTTTAAAAAATTCACACATTGTGAA
>NZ_JBALQK010000155.1:293-15672 GCF_036965845.1 Bacillus sp. JJ1127
AAAGTGTATTTAATTTTATTAGTCCTATTTAGAAGGTGTTAGAGCAAGGAAGCATAAATAATCCTAAGGGTTGATTTGTACATATGAGTCAATAACGTCTCTTTGAAGCTCGAAAAAGTTTAAACAATTTGCATGAGCTTATCACATGGACTATACGAGAATATAAGATAAATCCTTTTTATCTTATAACTCTAAATACATCATTTTGTACGATAAAGGGGAGTAGATCCATGCATGACTTAAATATTCTTTGCGGACACTTTGCTACAATTCTTAAAGGAAAAAGTAAAATAAATCAAAATGGTTGTTCGGTATCTTTACGTCGCAATTTTAATGTGCTTGTTCAAGGAAAGCTGAGTGGCTATGTAATACCTGTAGCAGTAAGTTTTGAGTCTTTGGATCAAAGTGGAAATGCTTTAAATTTAGGAGAAATTGCTATTTTGCAAGAAGAAATCCCTTCATTTATGCGTTCAATTGTACAACAGGGAATTATTGTTAGTGCTTTACACAACCATTGGTTATACACGAGTCCATTAATCATGTACATTCATCTCCAATCAGTGGAGCCCCCATTACATTTTGCTAAAAAATTAGCAAATTCTTTTTCAGCTTTAAGTAGTTATCCAGTTGCTGACACCGAGAGTTAATGTTAGACGAATCATGTGTATTTACTTTTACCAATAATGTGCAATTACACCAAAACAATTATTAAAATAAGATCCATTTTAGCACAACAGAAAACATATATTTTCAAATCTTTTTTATTGCGTAACAAAACAATTTGTATAATACTAGATAAAACATATCCATTTAGGAGGATTATAGTAATGGCAGAAAAAACATATGAACTTGCAACCTTTGCTGGTGGCTGCTTTTGGTGCATGGTAAAACCATTTGATGAACTTCCTGGTATTCAAAAGGTGGTTTCAGGCTATGCTGGTGGTCATATCGAAAATCCAACATACGAACAAGTAAAATCTGGAACATCTGGACACTTAGAAGTCGTTCAAATTACATTCGATCCTTCTGTTTTCCCTTATCAAAAATTATTAGATTTATATTGGCCGCAAATTGATCCAACTGATGATGGCGGGCAATTTTTTGACCGTGGTCCGTCCTATCGTACTGCAATTTTTTATCATAATGAAACACAAAAAGAACTAGCTGAACACTCGAAGCAAGCGCTAGCAGAAAGCGGCATGTTTAAAGACCCAATTGTAACAGAAATTCGTTCAGCTGCTCCTTTTTATGAAGCGGAAGAATATCATCAACATTTCTACAAAAAAAATCCAGAGAAATATGCCAGGGAACGTAAAGAGTCTGGTCGTGAAGACTTTATCAAAGAGAATTGGCAGAAAAAATAATAAATGGACGTTTTTTAAGACCGATGAAAAGTTGTTTCATCGGTCTTTTTATATTTCAATATACTAATTGTTCTCTTACTTATTCACTTCATTTTTCATCTGTAAAGCAATTAAGCTAGCAAAATCATGCACAAGCGTCGCTGCTAAAAGAGAAGTAATTTGGGCCTGATCATATGGCGGCAATACTTCTACTAAGTCGAAACCAATATAGTTAAATCCACTTAATGAACGCACCATATTTAGTGTCTCGCGACTGTTAAATCCTCCCACTTCTAACGTACCTGTATCAGGTGCGCAAGATGGATCTACAAAATCAATATCAAACGTTAAGAAACATGGTGTATCGCCAATCGTTGCTCGCATTTGCTCGAGAACGCTTTCAAAACCACGATCACATAATTCAGCTGTTGTAATGACGTTATACCCTAAATCATTACTAGCTTCTATATCACCAGGATGATTTAATGTTCCCCGGATACCAATTTGGAATACTTTTTCAGGTTGTAGTAATCCTTCTTCATGTGCACGAATAAATGGGGAACCATGCCAATATTTCTCTTCATAATATGTATCCCATGTGTCTGTGTGGGAGTCGAAGTGAATCATTGCGACAGGTCCATGAACTTTCGCTGCTGCACGAAGACTTGCCAATGTAACTGAATGATCCCCTCCAAGACCTATCGGGATAATTCCTTGTTGCATTAATCCAAAAACAGTTTCTTCAATTAGATCATAGCTACGATGAATATTGTGCGGAATCACAGACACATCACCAATATCAATTGCATTTGTATCATCAAACGGATAAACATGGTGGATCGGATGATATGGGAACAAAGTCATAGATGCTTGACGAATTGCTTGCGGAGCAAAACGCGCACCAACGCGAAAAGAAGCAGCCGTATCAAACGGCATTCCTAGAATTGCAATCTTTGCTTGCTCATTACTTGATGGTAATCTCATAAATGAACCCGTCGTACAAAACTCAGGTTTTACATCTGGCGTTAGTGGATATTTCATACGTCATTTCCCCTTTATCAGCATAATTTTCATATTCAAAAAACTTTCCTGAATCTTTTTTATTAAAATGCAAAAATCATACCATATAAAAAATGATCCTTTCCCTACTGTTCATCTTTTTTCATCTATGCAAACTTGAATAACCCATGCCTTACAGCATAAAAAGGGTGATAAAAGCTCACCCTTTTCTATACTTATTTTTTACTATAAGTTATTTTCTCAATCTCTCAATAAAATCATATAACTTATCCAGTGAAGTCATATTCTGATTACATGCTACACTATCTTGGCAAATATAGTTTCCTTTTTTAACAAAAGTACCTGGTACATCTCCTTTTATTTCGACTAGAAACATACCTACTTCTTCATGACCATGGCACAATGCACAAATGCCTTTTTTGTTTATACTTTGGAATGTGCCTTGTAAACCAACAAACTTATTTTTATTCTTTGCTATAATAAATTTTCTGCTTGTGCCTTTATCAATCCAGCCTAGATAAGACATCTCTTTCATATTTATTCCTTCCGTTTCAGGAAGCTTCAATTTTTTAGCTTTAGGAAATAATTTTTTTAACGTTTGCGGCGTAACTTCCTGAAACGGAATGACATATGGATTTAACTTGAATAAAAACGCTTCTGCGTTCTCTCTATTTTCAACCGTCAAAATCGTATCTATTAATTTTTTTTGTTCATCAGTAAGATTTTCAAAAACATGTAACACTTTTTCTATCGCAAGAGACTTTAAAGCAGCAATAACGCCTCTATCATTTGCTGTTGCATGTCCATTCACTAGAATATGAGCTTGTGATTTTATAAAATTATATTGATCACTTCTAATAAAAGCTTCCATTTTTATCACTCCATACCAAATTGTTGATCTCTTCTCATTGTATACAATGTACTTACTTTATAAAATGTCGAAAACAATTACTAAACAAACTATACACAAAAAGCACTGATTATTTCTTATCGAATAATCAGTGCTTTGCATTATTATTTTGAATACACGATTTTTTTTATCGTTTCTGTAGAAAGAAAGTATTCCTCTGCTAATTGATGAATTGAAGTTCCATTTTTAAAAGCATGTTTAATATCTCTATTCCGCGCGTCAAGTTGCTTTCTTCCTCCAGATTGTGTACCCCATTTATAATGTGCATTTTCCTGTTTTGGAATATAGATCGTTTCCCCTTGCACATACTTTTGAATTTCTATAATTAATTTTTCAGGTAAAACAGTCGCTGCTTTTACGTATTTCATTTCTGCTCGCCCCTTATTTTTTATGGTTCATTTCAATAAGGTGCAAAGCCAAATATAAAAGAAATGATACGAGCTCATTTTGGCGATTGTATATTACTTGTCTACCTCACGCAAAGTATCGCCGTTTCCATACTTGGCTTTGCATGAGACGCTGCAGTGTCTGGCAACTGTATTGTAATTGCCATATCAACACCTCCCAATATACCGTTTGCTTCTTATTATATGACAACTTTTTCTTTCTTGCATCCTAATGCTCTTTAACAAGAAACAATTCATTGATTTTGATAAAATACATACAAATTGAAACTAAAGATAATGTGAGGTCGCTTCATGATGAAAAGAATCCTTACATCAATTACAATACACGAATTGCAGAAAAGATAATTCTAAAACAAAAAAGGCTCCAGCATACGCTATAAACGATATGTTAGAGCCTTTTTGTTTTAAATAACTCCAATTACATTTAAAAATACAATAACAATCGCAATTGGTGCTATATAGCGAAGTAAGAATAACCATAATACAAATAATTTATATCCTTTGCTTTTACTTACTCCCAGTTCTTTCATTAATACATCTTTCTTCATCTTCAGTGGAACGAAGATCGCAACTAGTAATACACCAAGCGGCATAAGAACGTTACTTACTGTAAAGTCTGCTAAATCAAAAACTGTTTTCCCAAAGAGCTTCACATCGCTTAATACACCATATGATAGCGCTGATGGAATCCCAACAACAAAGATTAACAGCCCAACAATCAATGCCATTTTTTCGCGCTTTCCTTTACCTTTTGTTGTTAAAGAAGCAACGCTAATTTCAAGCATAGAGATTGCTGATGTTACAGTCGCAAAGAAGAATAGTAATAAGAAAACAATAAAGAATAATTTTCCGAATGCCATTTTACTAAAAATAGCTGGTAATACAATAAATAGTAGTCCTGGTCCTTGAGACGGCTCCATGCCAAACGCAAATACAACCGGAAAAATCGCCAGTCCAGCAAGCAATGTAATAACAAGTGTTAAACCAACAATTGAAAATGCTGAACGTGGTAAACTTTCTTCTTTCGGTAAGTACGAGCTGTACGTCACCATTACTGCTACACCGACAGATAACGAGAAGAACGATTGTCCCATCGCATATAAAATAACTTCAGACGTTACATGTGAGAAATCAGGCTGTAAGAAGAAGCGTACCCCTTCTCCCGCTCCATCTAATGTAAGAGCACGAACAATTAATACAAAGAATAAAACAAATAGTGCTGGCATAAAGTATTTATTTACTTTTTCAACACCGTTTTGTACACCTTTACTTACAATAAAAATAGTAATAAGAATAAATAATAGCTGTGCTCCGACTGCTAAATATGGATTGGAAATGATTTCACCAAATGTTGCTTCGTACGCACCATTCCCTTCCCATAGTCTACCTGTAATTGCATTCCATAAATATAATAAAATCCAACCTCCCACAACACTGTAGAAAGAAAGTAATATGAAACATGTTACAATCCCTAACTTACCAACCCACGGCCATAATGTATGAGGAGCGATATCTCTATACGCATCAACAGCCTCTTTTTGTGTGCTTCTTCCTATCACAAATTCTGCTAATAATAAAGGTAAACCAATCAGTAAAGTAAAACCGATGAAAATAAGGAAGAACGCACCGCCTCCTCCAATACCAGCCATGTATGGAAACTTCCAAATTGCGCCAAGACCAATTGCTGAACCTGCTGCAGCTAAAACGAAGCCTAATTTCGATGTCCATTGCTGTGAATTCATTTTTCTATCTCCTCTCTTTTTTTATTTTTTCTTTTTATTACATTTCAACCTTACTCGTATTGTTCTATCCACCTCCTTTCGAAAATAAAAAATCGCCCCTACAAAATCGTAGGGACGATAAAAATATCGCGGTACCACCCTAGTTGTGAAGAATACTAAGAAACCAACGAAATACAAATAGTCCCTACAGAAAACGTAGGGACGACAAAATATCGCGGTACCACCCTAGTTATGAAGCTACAACGAGAATAATCCCAAAATAAAAAACGCCCCTACGTAAAAACGTAGGGACGATATATATCGCGGTACCACCCTAGTTGTGAAAAAATTCTTCACCACTTTATTTGATAACGGCATACACTACCGTCTTTCATTTCCTCACAATGTAAGATTTATGAAAGATGCTCCAGGACGAACTTCATGAATAACCTATATACTGATTCACACCAACCATCAGCTCTCTGAGATAGGGAGATTTTCACTACTTTACCCTTTCATTGCTCAAATATTATTTTTTAAATTAATTACTACCATTTTTATCACACATTAAAAATAGTGTCAATTATTTTTTGAATTTTCATGTATTATATCTCTAGTTTTCGCCACTAAAATTCAAAATATGACTTTTCTATGAATAGTATTACATTACTTATGGTTTATACTTTATTAAATACACCGACAGGTTTATAGTAGTATAGGATGATTGTAATGCAGCACGAGTAGGAGGAAAAACGTTGTCTACTTCAAAAGTTTTAAAAGGGACTGCTTTACTAAGCGGTGCCACAATGATTTCGCGTATTTTAGGTTTTATATACTTTTTCCCTTTTCAATTATTAGTTGGGGAACAAGGGGTTGCTTTATATGCGTATGCATATTCTTGGTATGGTATCTTACTTAGCTTTTCAACGGCTGGTATTCCAATTGCCGTATCTAAATTTGTTGCGAAATATAATGCATTAGGTGACTACAGCACAAGTAAAAAACTGTATAACTCCAGTGTAAAACTAATGATGATCATGGGGTTCGCTGGATTTTTAATTTTATTTATCGGGGCACCTTACGTATCACAATTTATTATTCGGTCGAAAACACCTGATCCACAATTTATCGCTGACGTCACACTGACAATGCGAGCATTAAGCTTCGCGCTCATCATTGTACCGGCGATGAGTGTCACACGTGGATACTTCCAAGGTTTCCAACATATGAAACCAAGTGCTGTTTCTCAAGTTGTGGAACAAATTGCCCGTGTTGTTTTCATTTTAGTTGGTAGTTTTATCGTTTCAAAGTTACTAGGTGGTTCTGTAGCTTCTTCCGTTGCAGTCGCTACATTTGGCGCTGTCATTGGAGCGATTGCCAGCGTTTCGATTTTAATCATGTATTGGAAGAAGTATGATCATTTAAAGCCACCTGAAGGTGAACTGAAGTCAAGGTCATCAAATATTCCTTTAAAAAATCTCTATATGGAATTACTTCGTTACGCGATTCCAATTGTATTTGTAGGGATTGCCATTCCACTGTATACATTAGTGGATCAATATACAGTTGCAGATGCACTAAGGGCAATTGGAACACCACTTGAAACTGCGAATGCGATTTTCGCTTATATAACGAACTATGCTCAAAAATTAATTATGATTCCTGCTTCACTCGCAACTGGATTTTCACTTACCATTATTCCAGCGATAACAAAATCATTTACAAGCGGGAAACTAGAAGAATTACAAGAACAAATCACAAAGATTTTCCAAGTGCTACTATTCTTTACAATACCTGCTGCATTCGGGCTTGCTAGCATCGCGTATGATGCATTCCGCATGGTATATATGAGTCCTGATACAGCTTTAGGTGGATCGCAATATTTAATTTCTTATGCGCCATCAGCAGTACTAAGTGCAATTTTCACTGTTTCAGCAGCTATCCTACAAGGTATTGATTATCAACGAAAAACAATGATCGCCTTCTCAGTTGGTATTCTCGTAAAAATCGTTGTAAACACACCACTTCTACACTTATTAGGCGGACATGGTGCAGTGCTTGGAACAATTCTTGGATATCTTGTTTCTGATATCATTATGTTATATTGCATCGTTAAATTTGCGAAATTTAAAATTGCAGAAACAGCTAAAACAGTATTTCTTATTACAATTTACTCCGCAGCAATGTCTGCTGTCGTAATAGGATTAAAAGCGATGATAGGATGGTTAATTCCTGGACAACCTTATATCGAATCCTTACTCATCGTTATCATATGCGGTGCAGTTGGAGGTTTTGTCTACCTTATTTTCGTATTAACAAGCGGACTTGCGTCACATATTATTGGTGATCGTATTAACCGTTTACCTGTACTAAAAAAGTTCGTAAATTAACATAAAAAAGGTGTAGCTTACAAATAGCTACACCTTTTTCTAGTCTAAAAAAATTATTCAAACAATCCCATACTTAAATAACGTTCTCCTGAGGTGCAATACATAACACTTTCTTACCAGTATCTAATCGTTTGGCTATCATAGTACATTCCCTATTCTATAGTGGTTTTCGATCGCTTGGCAGTAACCATGACGTAAGTCCAATTAATGGTAAACAACTACACAATACCATAATAAATTGCAAACTATAAACATCTGCTAATTTCCCAAGAACAACAGCACCTAATGCTCCCAGACCAAATGCAAGACCAACAATTAAACCTGATACCATTCCAACTTTTCCTGGGACAAGTTCTTGTGCATACACAACAATAACACTAAAACTACTAGAACTAATAAAACCGATACAGATAAATAACGGTACGACCCACGTAAGAGAAACATGTGGTAATAAAAGCGCAAGTGGTGCAGAGCCAAGCATTGAAAATACGATAATATTTTTCTTACCAAATCGGTCTGCTAACGGTCCACCAAAGAATGTTCCAAGTACTCCAGCAATCATAAAGGCAAATACGAAGTACTGTGCATTTTTAATAGACAAACCGTAATGTTCAATTAAATAAAACTGATAGAAATTCCCAATACCAGCTCCATACCAAGAACGTACAAAGGTCAAGAACACAAGAAGGACAATTACAAATTTAATATGCGTACTAACAATCGCATTTTCAGCCTCAAGTGCAGCTCTTTTCTTTCTGCGCACAGCGCCATTGATTAATTCATTTTTGTACCAGCTTGAAACGAAAATTAACAATGCAATACCAACTGCCGCAAATCCTGTGAAACCAAGTGCTCCTATTTGACCAAGCGGAACAAAAATTAGCGCTGTAAAAATTGGTGCAAGGGAGTTCCCTGTATTTCCTCCTACTTGGTAAATAGACTGCGCTAAACCACGCTTTGCACCTGCTGCCATATAAGCAACACGTGCTCCTTCAGGATGAAAGACCGCTGATCCTAATCCAATAAATAAAACAGAAATAATAACAATAATAAAGTTTGGTGCAAACGCAAGTCCAATCATCCCAAGCATACTAGAAAACATACCGAGCGGTAATAAAAATGGTGATGGTTTCTTATCTGAATACATTCCAAATACCGGCTGCATAATCGATGACGTCATATTTAATGCAAACGCAATCCATCCTACCTGCATATAAGACAAATTCATCGTTTTTTCCAAAATAGGAAACAGAGCCGGTACAACAGCTTGCATGGAATCATTTAAAAAATGACCGAAACTAATCGCAAATAAAATACGATAAATCGTAGGTGAGGCTACTGTATTTTCTTTTGAAACTGCCTGCATATTTCACTCTCTCCTTTCCTAAAAACAGAAAATACAACTTATTAAAAGTACACTTACTTTAATAATTTCTGATTTTTGAAATATTCCCTATTCTATAATGGTTTTATCTCTTTTTCCAGTAACACAACTTCGATTTTGTACAAATTATTTAACCCATTATATTCATATAATAATTATCAACTTTAATTATAGCGATTTTCTTTTTCTTCTTTTATACTTAGACAGAAATGAAGAGAAAGCATAACAACTATGAAGAAAAGACAAAAGGAATTGTTGCACTCTCACTCACATTATCAGTATTCTTATCTGCATGTGGGCAAAAACAAGAGACAACATCTAGCTTAGAAAAGAAAAAAGTACATCACTCCATTAATCGTAATGTACTTTTTATTTTCTAATAAAATTTAATTATAATTCTCTTTTTTCTTTTAAAAGTTTTTGAAATTCTATTTCTAATTCTTCAGACGGTTCGATACTTAAGCGACTTAGCACTTCCGATATTTTTGTTTCAAGTAAAAGAAGCTTATCTTCTTTCATATCTCGCGTCTTTTCCACTTGATTGAGTTTATATTGCTGATACGTTCCATCAAATAACTTAATCTCTTGATCATGAATTGCTAAAATTCGTGTAGCAATATTTTCAATAAACCGGCGATCATGTGAGACAAAAATTACACTTCCTTCATACTCTTTTAGAAGAGACTCTAATGCTTCAACAGCGTCCATATCGAGAAAGTTCGTCGGTTCATCTAACACTAAAGTATTAATATCACTTAAAAATAACTTTGTCAGTGCTACTTTCACTCGTTCCCCGCCACTTAAAACCCCTACAGGCTTATAAACATCATCTCTGAAAAAATGCATTCTCGCAAGAACCGTTCGAATCAGTGTTTCATCCTGTTTTGAAGAGGACTGGACATTTTCGATAATTGATTTCTCCGTATCTAATATGTTTAAGTTTTGACTAAAATAGCCGATTTTCACAGCTGGTGAAAACTTAATACCATATTCTTGGTTCATGATTTTTTTTACAAATGTCGTTTTCCCACTCCCATTTGAACCGATAATTGCTAATTTATCACCGCCTCGAATGTGAAAACTTGTTTTGCTCCAAAGCACACGTTCCCCAACTTTACCTGTTACACCATCTACACGAAGAATAATCCGGTTTTTAAACGTTTCTGCATTCGGCAAATTCATCTTAATTGGTGAGAGCTCTTTTACTTTTTCTACCTTTTCAAGCTTTTCTAATCTCGTTTCAATGGCTGTTGCTGTTTTTTGTAGCTTCTTTTGCTTTTTGGCAAAGTATGGCTTTGCTCCTGTAATTCTCGCTTCGGATTTACTTACCTTTTTTGGTGTCTTTGTTGCTCTTTCAGCTTTTTTCTCTTTTAATTTTAATGCTTCTTCTAGCTGCTTTTTCTTTTTTTCATATATTTCATAAGCTAATTGTTCCTGTTGCCTCTCTACTTCTTTTTGTTTTACATAATCGCTATAGTTACCTGTATACTCTTTTATTTCCCCTTCATTCAACTCCCATATGGTCGTACAAAGAGTATCTAAAAATGCCCGGTCATGTGAAATAACAATAAATGCCCCCTGCCACTTCCTTAGTTTCTTCTCCAACCATTCGATATGCTCTGTATCAAGATTTGTTGTCGGTTCGTCTGCTAGTAAAAGTTCCGGGTCTTTCACAAGAGCTTTTTGAATATATTCTTGCGTCACTTCACCACCACTTTTTGTTGTATCTGTTCGTTTAAGTTGCGGTAAAAGTTCACACCTAGTATGTTGAATCACTTTCCCTTCTTCTGGGGAAATCTTTTCAGCTAAAATTTGAAGTAACGTCGTTTTCCCACTTCCATTTCTACCAACTAATCCAATTCGAGCATTTTTATGGATTTGCAATTGATCCACATCTAGTAATAAACGATCCTGTACATAGTACTTTATATGATTGGCTTCTAATAAAAACATAGTAACATCTCCTTTTATCAAATGTTGGAGACAAAAAAATGCCCCCTATATCCATTCAGAATAGGAGGCATAAATCATATATAGGTGTACACCAAAAGAGACTATCCCTTTTAGATCCAACTATAAAAAGCCAATCCTATTCTGAAAAACACAAATTGAAGGCATCACAAATAACAGCGTGATCATCTGTTAAAAATAACCTTCAATTGTTTGCTTTCGTAAATAGGATTAGTACTTCATGTAATTGGGTCACCCTTCCGTTCTTTTCATTTCATTCATGCTATTTTTAGTATAACTAAAAATTCCAAATAAAATCAATGTCTTTTCATTTCAAATGACAAAACGCTTATACTTCTCAAAATCACTCGTCTTACATTCAAGTGAAATTTTCGTACCTTCATTTTCATAACTTGTAGATACAACATGTGCATGATCATTGAAATAAGAAACAACTTGCCCTTGATCATAAGGAATTAACATCTCACACTTTGTATACTCTTTGTAAATGTGTGAACGAATCATTTCTACAAGTTCTTCTATCCCAACGTGTTGCTTTGCAGATAGGTACACACGATTATCCTGAACTTTCGGGATTTCAACATCCATCATATCTGATTTGTTATACGCATAAATCGTCGGGATATTTTCAACACCAATTTGTTTTAGTGTTTGATTTGTAATCTCAATCAATTGTTCATAATTTGGATTTGCATAATCCACAACATGAATGAGTAAATCTGCCTCAGCCACTTCTTCTAATGTAGAACGGAATGCTTTCACAAGATGGTGCGGTAATTTACTTACAAAACCAACTGTATCTGTTAATAAGAATGATTTATTATCAGGAAGCTGAATATTTCGCACCGATGTTTCTAGTGTCGCAAATAACATATCTTTTTCAAATACTTGTTTTTCTACGGATCCGTTAAAGATCTCAAGCATCGCATTCATCATTGTTGACTTACCCGCATTTGTATACCCTACTAATGAAACAACCGGAATTTCATTTTTCTTACGCTGTTTACGCTGCGTTTGGCGCTGCGCAACAAGGGCTTCTAATTCTTTATTTAACACTGCAATTTGCTCTTCAATCTTACGACGATCTAGCTCTAATTTCTTCTCACCGACACCTTTATTTTTCGTACCAACACCGCCGCTCTGTCTCCCTAACGATTCACGAAGACCGATTAAACGTGGCATCATATATTGTAAATGTGCTACTTCAACTTGCAACTGCGCTTCTTTCGTCTTAGCACGCTGCGCGAAAATATCTAGAATTAAAATGGTACGATCAATGACTTTACAATCTAAGTCAGCTTCCAAATTTCGGATTTGCGAAGGTGATAACTCATCATTAAAAATAACCATATTCGCATCTGCTTCCTTCACAAAAGCGGAAACTTCGTCAATTTTCCCTGTTCCAATATAATGTGATGGATTTACGCGATGTAAATTTTGAGTAACTTGCCCTAGAACTTCCACATCACATGCTTCCGCAAGATTTGCTAACTCCTCCATCGAATATTCAAAATCACTTTCATTATTTAAATTAACACCAACTAATATCGCTTTTTGTACTAGTTCTTCCATATATTTATTCCTCCATTTCGATTACGTAAAATAAAAAACACAGGTCACTGCCTGTGTTTTTCGTAAACGGATGAGAGTACACCAAAGAAATAGGAGAAAGCGACGCTTCCGTCCTATTACAAGGTCAATAAGTCCCCAATGGTATACGTATCAAACAAGTATACACCTATACCATCTCATTCTATTTATAAAGGCAAAACAAAAAGAGGGCGTATTCGTCCCTCCCTCTTTTCACATATAAGTTCAATAAAGGGTTCCTTTAAAATAGGCAGACCAATCCCGTTTACTCTGTACACAGACAGAGCCTTTGAGCGCTATTCAATTATCAGCACAAAGTATTGAGACGTAATCTGATTAAGATCAAAGGAGACCCCTCCGTTCATTAAAAGTTACATAAATTTTAGCATAATTATGTAGTTTTCACAACAACAACCTTCACTTTTGGGCATAAAGAAAATCATTATTTTTCTAGCGTATTCTTCATTTTTTGCACATACATCTTATTATAAATTTAACGCCCCACATCGTGCACGTGTTCGATCTCTTCTTGCATTTCTTCTTTCATTTCATGATAGTATGCTGGCAGTTCTATTTCATGTTCTAAGAAATAGTCCTCAATTAATGAAATTACCACTTTCAATGTTTTCACACGCGCATATAATTTATCGTTACTAGCAATAATATTCCATCTTGCATTTGGTTTATCTGTTTCTTCAAACATTTCTTCCATTGCCCGGGCATATTCATCCCACTTTTCACGATTGCGCCAATCTTCATCTGTAATTTTCCATCTCTTAAGAGGATTTTTCTCCCGATCTTTAAATCGTGCTAACTGTTCATCTTTACTAATATGATAGAAAAATTTTGCTACTATGTAATGATCATCTGTTAATAGTTTTTCAAAATCATTGATTTCATCGTATGCTCTAGTCCACTCTTCTTTTGTAGCGAAACCTTCTACACGTTCAACCAATACACGCCCGTACCAAGAGCGATCGAAAATAGTGATTTGACCATATTGTGGAATTTTCCGCCAGAACCTTTGCATATAATGATAACGTTTTTCATGGGGAGCAGGTGCACCAATTGGATTTACTTGAAATCCACGCGGATCAAGATGCTCGGTAATTCGTTTAATTGCTCCTCCCTTTCCTGCTGCATCCCAACCTTCCATAGCCATAATAACGGCTATTTTTTCTTTTTTTAAAATCTGCTGTAGTGCCAATAAGCGCCTTTGATATTTTTCAAGCTTCTTATTGTACTTGGATTTTGATTCAATTCTTTTCGTTAAATCTATTTGAGCAAGACGATCTTTTTTCATGTAAATAATCCCCCTTTTTACCTAATTAACACTATTTTAACATAATTTTCAGTATTTTACGCATATATCTTTCTATAAAAAATACCAATATACATATTACAACAAAGAAAATCTGTATTTTCTCTATTCATTATTTTTTGCGCATACGTCTTATTAGAAACATACTCAAAACAATTATAAGTAAAGATGCCCCTATACTAGAAACCATAACCACGCTATTTATGTTTGAACGATGAAATTACAGACTATTGACATTTTTATAACCTAGTACTAATATCAAGTTATAAATCCAAAAGACGGGAGATGTTGGAATGAACTCCACAGCTCGTATTACAGCAATTGGAACTTATGTTCCAGAACAAAAGTTGTCAAATGATGATTTAGAAAAACTGGTTGATACTAGCGATGAATGGATTGTACAAAGAACGGGAATGAAGGAAAGAAGAATTGCCGGTGAACAAGAATTCGCATCACATTTAGCTTTCAAAGCCATTAAAAATTTAACTGACACATATAAGAAAACTTTAGAAGACGTTGATTGTATCATCGTATCCACAACTACTCCTGACTATGTGTTTCCAAGTGTAGCATGTCAAATCCAAAATCATTTTCACATTCCTCATACACTTGCTTTTGATTTAAACGCTACCTGCGCTGGCTTTACTTATGGATTACATGTGGCTAATAATTTAATTACTGCCGGATCTCATCATAAAGTTTTAGTCGTAGCTACAGAAACATTATCAAAAGTAACTGACTATACAGACCGCACCACCTGCATTTTATTTGGTGACGGAGCTGGAGCCTTTTTATTGGAAAGAGATGAGGAAAAACCAAGTTTTATCGCTTCTCACATGGGAACAAACGGGGAAGGCGGTATCCATCTATATAGAACAAACCTTTCTACTATCATGGATGAAAAGCCTCTACAAACAAACGGAAAAATGGTACAAAACGGAAGAGAAGTTTATAAATGGGCTGTGCGTACTGTACCACTAGGTATGAAAAACTTATTGCATGCAGCAAACCTACAAATGGATGATATAAATTGGTTTGTACCACACAGTGCTAATTTACGAATGATTGAATCTATATGTGATAAATCCGGATTTACATTAGATAAAACATTAACTAGTGTGGAATTCATGGGAAATACCTCGTCTGTTTCTATTCCATTAGCCTTAGATTTAGCTAGAAAAAAAGGAAAATTAAACAATGGCGATACGATTTTGCTATATGGATTTGGCGGAGGACTTACACATTTAGGACTGATTATAAAGTGGGATTTACATTAGGAACCTTAAAATATACAGCTAAAAAATACAGGAGGTTGCCCAAAA
>NZ_JBALQK010000156.1:0-19904 GCF_036965845.1 Bacillus sp. JJ1127
TTTCTTTGATTTGGGTGGATACTCGCTTAATGTAATCCGGCTGTGTAATGAATTAGAGAAGAGCACAGGGGTAAGGTTACCACTTAGAGAAATTTTTGATTTAGTTACACCAAAAAATATTGCAGAACAAATAAAAAACTCAAAGGAGAATACGTTTGAAGAAATACCAGAAATAGCAGAAGCAGAAAGCTATTCTATAAGTTCAGCTCAAAAGAGACTTTATCTTTTGGACCAACTAACAGGCCCTGGTATAACTTATAATATTCCTTTAGTAATCAAGCTTAAAGTTAAACCAGACAATGAGCGACTTCAGAGGGCATTGGATCAATTAGTAGAGCATGAGGAAATTTTAAGGACAAGTTTCCATATCGTGAATGGTGAACCAATTCAAAAAATTTCTTCAGATGCAAGAATTGTGCTGGAGCACAGTGAAGTAAAGACAGCAGATTCACAGTATATCCAAGATGAATATAATACTTTCGTCCAACCATTTGACCTGTCAAAATCACCACTAATGCGTGCAAAAATACTGAATACTCCAAGTGATTCATATTTATTCCTGGATATTCACCATATTTTATGTGATGCAGGAAGCATGCCAGTTATGCTTTACAAAATACAAGAGTTATATGAAGGAAGAGAATTGTTAACACCACGAGTACAGTATAAAGACTTTTCTGCTTGGCAAAATGCTAGAGATATCACAGAACAGGCAGCGTACTGGAAGAAAGAATTCTCCGGTGATATACCAGTCCTGGATTTAATCATGGATTATCCACGCCCTCATAAACAAAGCTTTAGAGGTGCTAATTTCCGAACACAGGTAGAAGAAAAAACGAGTATTAAAGTAAAAGAGTTAGCGAAGAAGTATGGTGCAACGGAGTTTATGGTGTTGTTATCCACCTTTTTCTCTATGTTAGGAAAATACAGTCGACAGGAAGAAATTATAGTAGGAACGCCAATATCGGGCCGAAACCATACGGATACCCAAAATATGTTGGGCATGTTTGTAAACACTCTGGCAATCAAAGGGAATGTGTGCGCTGATGATACATTTGAGGATGTATTATTACGTACAAAAGAGAAATGTTTACAGGCATACGATAACAAGGATTATCAGTTCGAGGATTTAGTTGAAGCAGTGGGAGTAAAGAGAGATTTCTCAAGAAACCCAGTATTTGATGTGATGTTTGTATTGCAGGACGATGAGAGAGAGAGTTATTCGGATCGTATTCATATTGGAACAAGGGAATCCGTTGAAGGTAGTATTTCTAAATTTGATCTTACCTTAACCATGATAAGTGATTCAGAAGGCTATAAGATTGATTTTGAATATTCTACAGACTTATTCAAACCAGAAACGATCGAGTACATGGCAAAACACTTCTTAACATTAATTGAAGGAGTTTTAATGTCTCCGGAAAAGAAGCTGCAGGAGATTGCCATGGTAGATCTGTACGAAGAAGCAAAAATATTGGATGAGTTCAATATGACGGATGCAGAATTCCCTCAAAATATGACGATTGTGCAGTTACTTGAAGAGCAGGCCGCCAGAATACCTAATAGTATAGCCATCACATTTAATGGACAACAGATGACCTATGCACAATTAAATGAACGGGCGAATGCTCTGGCAAGAAAGCTTCGAGAGGACTATAACATTCAACCCAATGACTTTGTGGTGATCTCAACAGAGAAGTGTTTGGAGATGGTGGTGGGTATATACGCTATTTTAAAGGCTGGAGCAGCTTACGTACCGGTTGATCCATCTTATCCAGAGGAAAGAATTAATTATATCATTAATGACTGTAAACCAAAGGTCGTATTATGCAGTACAAAAGAACCTGAAGTTGACATTCCTGTCATGCATCTTCATGATGAGGCAAATTATCAAATGGAATGCAGTAACCTTGTTCATGTAAATCACTCAAGTGATTTGATGTATGTTATTTATACCTCAGGTACGACGGGCCGGCCAAAAGGTGTTATGGTTCAGCATGTAAATGTAGTGCGATTACTCAAGAATGACAAGTTTAAGCTTGATTTATATGAAAATGATATTTGGGTTCAATTCCATTCTTATTGTTTTGATGTTTCGGTTTGGGAAATATTCGGAAGTCTATTGAATGGAGCAAAGCTTGTAATACCTTCTGAGGATACAGTAAAAGATGGATATGCCTTCGGAGAGCTGCTCCAAAAAGAAGCGGTAACCATCTTATGCCAGGTACCTTCACCATTCTATGCGTTGATCGATGCAACGACAGGACAAACCATAAATAGTTTACGATATGTTATTTTTGCAGGGGAGGCACTTTATCCAGCACATTTGAAGAAATGGCATGAGAACAATAGACATTGTCGTCTGGTTAATATGTACGGGCCAACAGAAACCACGGTATACGCTACTTATCGCGATATTGATGCTGAAGCCATCGAGAGAGGAATTAGCGATATAGGAATGCCACTTCCAACATTAAAGATTTATATATTAAATGGAAATGAACTTTGTGGAATTGGAGTTCCGGGTGAGGTATGTATAACAGGTGAGGGTGTATCTCAAGGATATTTAAATCGACAAGACCTGACAGACGAGAAGTTTGTACACAACCCATTTGGATCCGGAAAGATGTATCGGACAGGTGATTTGGCACGTTGGTTACCTAACGGAAACATTGAATATATTGGACGGATGGATGACCAAGCAAAAATCAGAGGATATCGTATTGAACCACGAGAAGTAGAAAGCCGTTTATTGGAGCTTGAAGGCATAAATGAAGCTGTAGTCATAGTGCGAGAAGACAAAAGGAATGAGAAATTCCTGTGTGCCTATGTAATAACTGAGACAGAAATAGAAGAAAAGGACGTTAAGATCAAGTTAAGTAAAGTATTACCAGATTACATGGTGCCTGCACATATTATTTCGGTTGATGCGATTCCACTTACAAGTAATGGGAAACTTGACAAAGCCTCATTACCACAGCCGCAGTATAAGTCAAAGGAATATATTGCACCACGAAATGAATATGAAACTCTGATCGTGCAGGCATTTGAGAACATTCTAGATATTGAAAAAGTCAGTGTAACTGATAGCTTCTTTGATCTAGGGGGATCGTCACTGAAAGCAGTGCTCTTGTGCAATGAATTGGAGAAGGCCATAGGAGTAAGATTGTCAATTAGAGATGTTTTTACTTTTGGTACGCCCGAGCAGATAGCGGGAAATATCGAGTCGATTGAGAGCGAGATGTTTGTGGCAATAGAACAAGCTTCAGCAGCTGAATACTACCCTACAAGTTCAGCTCAGAAACGACTCTATCTTCTGGACGAGATGACCGGACCTAATATTAACTACAACGTATCGGACGTTTATGCTTATGAAGAACCGCTAGATAAAGAAAGATTACAGAAGGCTTTGGATAAGCTGTTAAAGCAAGAAGAAATCTTGCGAACTAGTTTCCATGTTGTGGACGGTGAGCCTATTCAAACGATTTCTCCAGACGCAAGGGTTTTAATAGACTACAGCGAAGTGGACGAAATAGATATACAAACAGAATACGATAAATTTATACAACCGTTTGTTTTATCCGAAGCACCGTTGATGCGTGTGAAATTAATGAAGACAACAACGGCCTCCTATCTATTTGTTGATATTCATCACATTATATGTGATGGAGAAAGCCTGCCAGTTATACTGCAACAAGTGAACGAATTTTATGAAAATGATGGAACTGATTATGAATAAGAGGAGAACTTATGAATAAAAATTCTAACCGTGTTCAGTATAAAGATTTCAGTGTATGGCAGAATTTTTATGACATCTCAAAACAGGAAGAGTATTGGAAGAGGGAATTCGCTGGTGAAATTGCTAGGGTGGATTTGAAGACGGATTTCCTCCGTCCTCAAATCCAGTCTTTCAGGGGAGACAATGTTGTAGCAAAGGTAAAGGAGCCATTAAGCTCAGGGGTTAAAAATCTAGCCCTAAAGCATGGTGCTACTGAATTTATGGTTACCCTATCTGTGTTCATTTTATTATTAGCCAAATATAGTCGCCAAAAGGATATTATTGTAGGAACTACCGTGTCAGGCCGAGTTCATGCAGATACTAAGGGTATGTTGGGGATGTTTGTCAATACTCTGGTGATCAAGGGAGAAGTTAGTCCGGATGAGACCTTTGAGCATTTGATATTAGCTGTGAAGGAGAAGTGTCTGCAGGCTTATGATAACCAAGAATACCAATTTGAAGATTTAGTTGAAGCCGTAGAGAAGAAAAGAGATCTCTCAAGAAATCCAATTTTTGATTTTATGTTCGGATTAAAAGAAAAGAAAAAACCGACGGAAATGCAAGGCCTATTGGGCGGAAAAAGTGCATTCATTAAAAGAAATGTCTCAAAGTTTGACTTATCCGTTCTGGTTGAATGTATGCCAGAAGGGTATGAGATAGATTTTGAGTATTGCACAGATTTATTCAAACAAGAAACGATTGAATATATGGCAAGGCATTATGTAACGCTGCTTGAGGAAGCCATAACACATCCAGGCAAAAAGCTTAAAGATCTGCATATGCTTGATCTCAGAGAACAAGAGAAGATCTTGGTTGATTTCAATGCAACGAATGTAGAATACTCTCGAGAACAAACAGCTGTCAGCTTATTTGAGAATCAGGTAGAGAAAACAGCAGGAAATATTGCACTTAAATTTGATGATAATAAGATGACATATGCCGAGCTGAATGAAAGAGCAAATCAGTTGGCGCGAACTCTTCGGGATTTAGGAGTGGCTCCAAACGATCTAGTGGCTCTAGTGACAGAACGCAGCATGGAAATGATTGTAGGGATATTAGCCATCATCAAGGCAGGGGGAGCTTATGTACCCATCAATCCTGAATATCCAGATAATAGAATTCACTATATGCTGGAGGACAGTAGTCCAAAGATTGTATTGACGTATAAGAATAAGCTGCCAGGGAAGGTAGAGATACCAGTATTAGATTTAGAAGATGAGAATAATTATGCTAATGAAACGGACAATCTTTTGCACGTTAACAGGTCTAATGATTTAGTGTATTGTATCTACACCTCGGGTACAACTGGAAATCCTAAAGGAGTTTTAATTGAACATCGAAATGTGGTCAATATGTGGGTCACATATCAGGAGACATTTGCACTAAGCGACAAGGATACGGTGCTGCAATTTGCAAATATATCTTTTGACCAAGCGGTGGGAGATATCTTCCCTGCACTATGCAATGGTGCGGCATTATGCATTGTACCAAAACATTTAACCTATGATATGGAGCAACTACAAAAATATATCGATCGAAATAATGTTACAACAGCTTCATTGACACCTAAGTTAATAGACGGGTTGTGTGTTGACGCATTACCGACGCTTCGTTTGCTGGAGTCAGGTGGAGAGGCAGGTAGTCTAGAAAGCTTAAAAAAATGGGCGGAAAGAGTAGAAGTGCTTAACACATATGGGCCTACGGAGTCTACTGTAAATGCAACTAGTTTTAGAGTGAATACAGACTCTACTTCAATTTCCATTGGACGTCCGATTGCAAATACAAAGGTATATCTTCTAAATGAAATGGAGCTATGCGGGATTGGAATACCTGGTGAGTTGTGTATTGCAGGAGATGGTTTAGCAAGAGGTTATTTAAATCAGCCAGAATTGACAGATAAGAAGTTTATTAAGAATCCCTTCGGTGAAGGAAAACTGTACCGTACAGGAGATTTAGCACGTTGGCAGCCAGATGGAAATATAGAGTATTTAGGTCGAATAGATGAACAAGTGAAAGTCCGTGGTTACAGGATAGAGTTAGGTGAAATTGAAAGTGTATTAAGAAAGCAGAGTAATATTGCAGATGCTGTCGTTATTGTAAAAGAAGTTGGAAATGATGATATTCTCTGTGCATATCTCATTGCAGAAAAGGGGCAGGAACTAAGTATACCCCAAATTAAAGAAGCGGTAAGAGAAGAAGTAACAGAGTATATGATTCCTGCCTTTATGATCCAGATCGATGAATTTCCACTAACCATAAATGGGAAGCTGGATAAAACTAGGCTGCCAGAGCCAGATATGTTAGAAAGTTTGAACTACGTACCACCAAGTAATAAGACGGAGCAGGCAATCGTAGATGTATTTGGGGAAATTCTAGGAATATCTCCAGTCGGCATAGAGGATAGTTTCTTTGAACTGGGAGGACATTCGTTAAAAGCGACGGCAGCCATTAATGCCATCGAGAAGAAGACAGGGATTCGTTTGCCAGTCAAAGATATATTTAGTTCACCAACTCCTGTCATGTTGTCGAGAAAGATTGAGGCCGCGGGAGAAGGCGAATATAGTCCAATACCACAAGCAGAACAGAGAGAAGCTTATCCAGCATCCTCTACACAGAAACGATTGTTTATTCTGGATCAGATGGAAGGCAACAGTACTGCATATAACATGGCGTCAGCGCTAGAAGTAACGGGTAACCTTGATTTAGAAAAAATACAACAAGCCATAGATCGTCTGATTAAGCGTCATGAGTCGCTGCGAACAAGTTTTGTAATGACCGAAGAAGGAGCATATCAAGTCATTGCAGACGAGGTATTCTACCAAGTGGAATATGAAGAGACCGACAGCCACAGTGACGCTGACATGGAACAATTTGTACGCCCGTTTGACATCGGAACAGCACCGCTCATGCGTTTTAAAGTAGTCAAAGAAAGAAATCAGAACAACTATATTTTACTATTTGATATGCACCATATTATTTCCGATCATCAGACGCTAAATATATTAATCGAAGATTTCTCACGATTGTATAACGGTGAAGAATTACAACCACTTGAAATCCAATACAAGGATTATAGTGAATGGATGCGTGGCAGAAACCTGGAGAGTCAGAGAAACTATTGGAAAGAAGTATTCAAAGAAGAGGCACCGGTTTTGGATTTGGTGACGGACTATCCACGTCCCAAAATCCAAAGCTACAAAGGAGCCCAAGTGTCTGTTCAGCTTAGCCAAGAGCAGAAAGCTGGCATTCAAAATATAAATAAACAACAGGGAACGACAGATTACATGACCTTACTGGCTGTATTTATGATAGAACTGCATAAATACAGCAGGCAACAAGATATCGTGGTAGGAACACCCATCTCAGGCCGAGTGCATCAGGACACCGAGACAATAGCCGGCATGTTTGTCAATACGCTGGCAATGAGAGGGTATCCAAGGGCTGAAAAAACGTTCTTAGAATTTTTAAGCGAGATCAAAGAGTTGGCATTGAATGCATATGAGAATCAAGAATACCCGTTTGAAGAATTGGTAGAGGAAGTAGAAGTACGCCGTGATCTGTCACGCAATCCGCTGTTTGACGTGATGTTTACCATGCAGAATAACGAGGAAATCCATCTTGCGATGGGCGAAGCACAGGTAGAGATGCTGGGCATTCCTTTCATTGATGCCAAATTTGATTTGGATTTACAAGCTACAGCGTATGAAGAGGGGTACGCTTTAGATCTGGTATATTGCAGTGATTTATTTACCGAGACTTCAGCACAGGTCATACTGGAGCATTTTAAGGTGTTGCTGGACAGGGTGATTGCTAACCCTGAAATGAAATTGTCTGAACTCCACATGGTCAGTGAGGTAGAGCAACAAAGAATACTAACGGTTTTCAATAATACCCATACGGAGTATGCACAGCATCATACGGCAGTGGAACGATTCGAGAAACATGCGGAACAGACACCCGAGAAGACGGTAATCGAATACGAAACGGGAGTACTTCGTTATGGAGAAGTCAACCGCAAGGCCAATGCATTGGCATGGGAACTGATTTCGTTAGGTGTTCAGCCCAATGATCGAGTGGCCATCATGACTACCCTGGAAGCGGAAACGATCATTGGCATTTTGGGCGTGCTAAAGAGTGGAGCCGCCTATGTCCCGATTGATCCAGCAACACCAAAGGAACGAATAGAGCATATCTTAAACGATGCAGCACCCAAGGTCATTTTAACAAGAGAGAAGACTATGGAAACGGAAGTCCCATTCATCTCGATGAATCTTGAAGATCTGGGTGAGAAGGAGACAAATCCAGCGTGTGCTGTTGAAAAAAGTGACATAGCCTATGTGATTTACACATCAGGAACGACAGGAAAGCCCAAAGGTGTGGCGGTGACACGAGGCAATCTGGATCATTACTTGTCGTATGCAGATCAAGAATACCAGAAGGAAGCTTGTACGACGGTATTAATTACAAGCTTAAGTTTCGACCTTTCCGTAACGTCCTTGTTCTTACCGCTGATTAGTGGTGGATCTCTTCTATTAAAGGGAGGAGACGCGGAGGAAAGGCTGCGTGCAGCATTCAAAGATAACAGGGTAACCTTCCTTAAACTTACCCCTTCCCATCTAAAAATGCTGGAAACCTATGCAGACGGCGTAGATGTCCCAAATTTAGAAGCGCTAATTGTCGGTGGAGAGGAGTTCACCACAGATACGGCGTGGAAAACGCAGAAGCTATTAGGAGACAGGGTCAAGATTCATAACGAATATGGCCCTACAGAGACTACCGTAGGATGCTGTGACTATGTCTATTCCAGCGAAAAAGATAAGGGTTTAAGTGTAGGAATCGGACATCCCATTGCCAATATGCAGCTCTATATACTGAATGAGATGGAGTTATGTGGTGTAGGCGTTCCTGGTGAGCTATGCATCGCAGGAGACGGAGTAGCCAAAGGCTATCTAAACCAGCCTGAATTAACAGCGGAGAAGTTTATCGACAATCCATATGGCGAAGGGAAGTTATACCGCTCTGGAGATTTGGCGAGATGGCTGCCTAACGGAGAGATGGAATACCTGGGAAGAATAGATGAACAGGTTAAAATCCGAGGATATCGGATCGAGTTGTACGAGATCGAGAGCGTTCTAAGGAATCAGCCGGGTATATCTGATGTAGCCGTTGTTGCATTGGAAGTAGGCGGTGACAAGAGTATATGTGCCTACCTGATCCCGACAAATCAAGAGCAGCAACTGGATATGTCTGAAATCAAAAATGATTTGAGAGACAAACTGCCTGAGTATATGTTACCTGGCTTTATGATGCAGATTGATGCCTTGCCACTGACTCCAAATGGGAAGCTGGATGCAAAAGCACTGCCAGAACCAAATGCATTAGCAGGACAGGAATATATGCCACCAAGAACTAAAACAGAGAAAGTCATTACGGACATATTTGAAGAAATCTTAGGAATATCTCCAGTCGGCATAGAGGATAGTTTCTTTGAACTTGGCGGAGATTCTATTAAAGCGATTAAGGCCGTTTCGAAGTTACGGGAAAAAGGTTATAAGCTTTCTTTCGCCGCATTAATGTATCAGCAGACCCCAAGAAAGATTGGGGAAAATATTCAAATGGGAGAAGTAAATCAAGTATACGAACAGGGAGAAATCAATGGGGAAAGTCCATTAACCCCTATACAACTAGAATTTTTCAATAAGAATCACGTCGTACCTAATCATTATAATCAGGCCTTAATGTTAAGAAGTGATGAGCCATTTGACATACCTAGTTTAAAGACAGCAATTACTGAAATCATTAAACATCATGACGCTTTAAGAAATGTATATGACGGACAACGTCAAATCACGCTGTCTACAGAGGAAAGCAAGCTATATGATTGGTATGAAAAAGATTATACAAAAGTGCAAGATGTATCGAAAGAGATAGAGTATGCCAGCGATAAATTACAGGCAAGCATAGACCTAGCCACCGGGCCTTTAGTAAAAGTAGGGCTGTTCCATTCAGACAGTGGAGATCATTTACTAATTTGTGTACATCATCTGGTCATAGACGGTGTATCATGGAGAATTCTGCTGGAGGATTTATTTAGTGGATATCGACAAATACAAGAGACAGGTAAAATCACGCTGCCAATGAAAACGGCTTCGTACAAGGAATGGGCGAATGCTTTAACACAATATGCTAAGAGTGAAGTGCTTTCAGATGAAATAGCATACTGGAAAAATATATCGGATAAATCAAATAGTACTGAGACATTCAAGAGTACACAAACAGCAAGTGGTCAATATAAAAATAAAGTAGTGAAAGTGGACTCTGAAACGACGAAAAAGCTGTTGCTCGAAGCTGGAAAGACATATAAAACAGAAATAAACGACTTGTTACTGGCATCGCTGACCATTGCAGTAAAAGAATGGAGAAACTCTAAGTACCTAACCATAGAAATGGAGGGTCACGGGAGAGAGACAATAGATAGAGAGATCGCCATCAATCGTACAGTTGGTTGGTTTACAAGTGTATATCCTATTATTTTGGAGACAAAAGATACTGTTGAAGAAAGCATTTTGGAGACAAAACAAACATTGAAACAGGTCCCTAATCATGGAATTGGATATGGAGTTTTGAGATATCTTGGTGAGCATAGCGGACTTGAGATGAGCGCAGCAATAACATTCAATTATCTTGGAGAATTGGATAACGAGATAGACAGAATTGAAGGAATATCCATGTCGGGAATGCCATTAGGAAGAAGTATGTCAGAAAAAAATTCATCAGGAATGGGATTGTCTCTAAATGGGGCTGTTTTAAATGGGCAACTTGAATTTGACATCATATATGATACTGGATTGTATACTGACGAGGATGCTCAAACATTGGTATTGGCATATGAAAGAGCAATTAAGGATGTTGTCGAAACGTGTTTAACCAGAAAAGGAACAGTAAAAATGCCATTAGATGAAACATTAATTGGTGATAACCGTGATGGCGATCTAAAGTGCATGATACAAAAACAGTTGAATTATTATGGAGATAACTATATTAAAACACGTTCTACTTTA
The DNA here is from genome assembly GCF_036965845.1 of Bacillus sp. JJ1127. Lineage (NCBI taxonomy): Bacteria > Bacillati > Bacillota > Bacilli > Caryophanales > Bacillaceae > Bacillus > Bacillus sp. JJ1127. The sequence continues at coordinate 10,840 of NZ_JBALQK010000156.1, forward strand.
GAATGTCCTGTATTGACAGGACATGAGGAATTCTTGCGACCGGATACAGAAATTATTACTGAAATCATAACAATAGAAGGAACGGCAGAGAACGCTTCTTTATCACTCAGAGGAATAATTTCCAGGCATGGGGCATTAAGAACGAAATTAAATCAAAAAATGACCTATTTAGAAGAATACGATTATTCAGATGAGTGGGAAATTCCAGTAGTGAAAGGAACCTTAGAATTATCTGCAGAACAATTTAAAGAAATTGTGAATGAAATGAGTTTTCTAACTGATGATAAGCTGTTATCTAGATTTTTAATCGTAGAAATAGATGCAGATCATTGCTTAGTACTTAGTGCAATTCATCATTTAATATGGGATGGAGTCTCACAAGATTTGTTTAAGGTTATGCTTCATGAAACTTTGAACAACAGACTTACCACTCCCTATAACTATTCTTTCATAGAATATTGCAAAATGATTAAAAAGAAAGTTGACGAACTGGAAATTCCTGATGCTCAAGAGTCTAACATGGAAGAGTATATTGAAGCTGCTAAACAATCAGCTGATTTGGTCTCTCGACGAGACACTAAGAGGTTTACAGAAATTCATGTAAAACTAAATGAGTTACAATATCAGAAATTTAGCGAACAACCCATTAATACAGCAGTAGAATTTATATCAAGGCTTATGTATAGTGACTTACCTGAAGAATTAAATAACATCCCTGTTTCTGTTTTGACACATAACAGAGATGAATTCAATAAGGAAATGTTGGGGCTAACTTTAAATTTAGATTATTCAATTTATGATAGGAAAAGTAAAACGCAAAAACAGCTTTTATCAACATCAGAAAAATCGAGTATTAATCAATCTGCAATTACAGAAAAGTTGTTTCTTATAGCACAAAAGTACGGTTTTAATGAAATGTCCCATCGCATTCCAATCATTAATTATCAGGGAGTCCTTGATAAGTTTGCAAGTAGAGATGACATATCACTTGAGAAGATGTTTTTACAAACACAGATTATAGAGTCTGAAGATTTTGGAGTTAGCATGCACTTTTACATTCAAAATAGTACTCTAATTGCTCGCATTACAGGCATTACAATTGAAGAAGAGCTTCTTAATGATGTCATGAAGAATATTTAATGTTGTATCTTACCCGTAAAACCACCCGCTATGCGGGTGGAGGGGTCATAAAAAGACATATGATGCCAGATCATGTGCATATGCTCGCGGTCCCACCCAACATATCTGAAATATGCACATGATCTAGCAATAAACAATTGGAGTGTAAATTAGACATGCTCTAATTGAAATTAGAAACAAGAAGAGGGCTTATAGTATGAATGAAAAAATTTCAAAAAGCATATACAAAAAGAATATAGGCTTATTTATTTTGTCCTGCTTACTTGGTATCATGACATCTATTCTGTTTATTGCATTGGCAATTATACTACAAAAGTTTATTGATTATTCTATTAATAAAGATATTGACAATATCATTAAGGTGACTACTGTTTCCGTTATTTTATTGCCTTTAGGTGCAGTGGGAATGTATGTGGGGTATGCTGTTAAAAATTTATATACAAAAAGGGCAACGTTAAACCTGAAAAATACCCTTGTTGAAAATATTTTGCGGTTAGATATGAGAAGTTTCAACAAGGAGAGTAATGGAACCTACATATCACGATTGTCAAATGATATAACGATAATTCAAAACGATTATATAAAAGGGACCGTGGAAATATTTGTTCAGCTAGCTATGCTTGTAGGTGGAGTGCTTGCGATGTTTATCATTAATTCATTCCTTGCATTGAGTATATTACTCACTTGTATCATTCCACTTGCAGTTTCGAGTATATTTAATAATCGTATGCAAAAAGCACAAGGTGAAGTGGCTGAGCAAAATAAAAATTATGTATCTTTCATTAAAGATATATTGTCTGGAAATCAGGTTGTTAAGAGCTTTAACATCGAAAAGGAGATTTTTGAAAGGGCAAAGGCAAAGGCGAACAAGCAGGAAAAAGCAAAAATGGTATACGAAAATCTGTTGTCACTCATTATGTCACTTACTGATATTTCAACTTTTCTTGTTGCTGTAGTCATATTTATTGTGGGTACTCAGCAGCTAATGAAAGGAGAAATTACAGTAGGAGAGATTATGGCTTTTATTCAATTGTTAAATTGCGTAACAGTTCCCATTAATAGACTCATAACCGGTTTTACCAAAAGGCAGGCCAGTCGGGCTTTATTAATGAATTTCAATAAAATTGGAGAGGCAAAAACGGATCAAACTCAAAGAATTGATATCCCTAAATTCAGTAATAAAATTTCTCTAAATGGGCTTTCGTTAAGCGTAGATGGGAAAAAAATTTTAGATGATATTAATTTTGAATTTGAATATGGAAAGTCTTATGCCATTGTAGGAACAAGTGGGAGTGGAAAGACAACCTTATTAAAGATGTTGACTGGGTTTTATGATGGGTATGAAGGAAATATCAGGTATGACGGGGTTGATCTTGAGAAAATAAGTGATCAGTCCATTTTCCAAAATGTTAGTTTTATTCATCAGGACTGTTTTATCTTTGATGATACGATTGAACAAAATATTAAATTGTTTCGTGAATGTGACACAGATGAGTTTGAGCAAGTAATAAAGAAGAGTATGTTACAGAAATTGATTCATGACAGAGGCGGCTTTGATGTATTATGTGGAGAAAATGGAATCCATTTTTCAGGTGGGGAAAAACAGAGAATTTCTATAGCAAGAGCACTCCTGAGAAAATCACCTATATTACTTATGGACGAGGCGACTTCAGCGTTGGACAATCAAACAGCTAGTGACCTTGAGTGTATGTTAAGTGAAATGCAGGGCATTACGAGAATTTCCATTACTCATAGGCTGGATGAATCAATTCTTAGTGGATATGATGAAATTGTCTTATTGAATAATGGGAAAATTGAAGAACACGGCACGTATCATAAATTAATGGAAGCCAAACAAAGATTTTATGCATTGAGTATGTTGAGTAGACATAATAATGATCTTTTAATAGAGAAAGGTATAACTAGTCTTGTATTTTAAATCTTGTATAAGATGAAAGGGGTGTCGTACGGATGGAGCAAATCGCAGTTGTTGGGTGTGGCGGAATGATCGGTGAAGTCATCTGTAAGAACTTATGTAAAGACTTTATTGTTAAGGGCGGACAGCGGCGTGAACCTACAGCATTAATGAACCTTAATAATTTTAACTACCAATTCCTGGATGTTTCTGACTGGGAGAACTTGATTGCGTTCTGTACTGATTGTACGGTTGTCATTAATTGTGCAGGGCCTGAATTTATAATTAAAGATAGAGTTGCTCAGGCAGCTATGGAAGTAGGAGCAAAATATGTCGATGCTTCCAATGCTTTATTATTGAGTCAGGAGCAAATAGAGCTTAAAGCTAACGGTGTAAATTACATAGGAGCTGGTTTTTGTCCTGGAATTACAGGTCTGCTATTAAAACGAGTAATAAATCATTTATTAGACGAAACGAAGTATGTGAATTGTTATATTGGTGGTGCGGAACATTATACGAAAACTTCTATCTCAGATATATTAATGAGTGGCCATAGTGTAATTGGAAAAACAGATTCTTATTGGAGTGATCATTGTGTTAAAACGGAAAATATAAATATGATGAAGAAAGAATTTGTACCTGAAGTGGATGTCCCTGTCTATAAGAAACCGTATTTAAGTCAAGAGATCATTGATATTCTGGAAGTTAGTTCGGTACAAGAACTCCACTGGTACAATATAGCAGCAAATGATAATATTTTTCGTTTAGCAATGCAATTTTATCAAATGCAACTTGAGTCTTCGGTTGAAGAAGCCCTGAAAAAACTAGACATTAGTTTAGAGGAGCAACCTAAAGAGGAATGGATAGCTTTAGTCATTGATGCTACAGGAGTGAAAAATGGAAAGGATGTTAGGTGCAGATTGAATTTACAAATGGAAACGAGTTCAGAGTTAACGGGTACAGTGGCTGCTGAAATCGCCCGACAAGTTATTTCAAGTAATAGACCTAATGGTACCTACTGGGCTTATGAAGTACTTCCTATAGATTTTATGAATCAATATGTTTTTTCTAATAAGCATGATTTTTATGAGGAAAAGTATGTTGAAATAAAGAAATGATATGACTAGGTTACATGGCGTACAGCCGATATTTATTGGATAGGGGGAGTACATTATAAAAAAGCTTTTACTTAAGAGATTACCGTTGATCTCACTTGGAGTTATAGCTTACATACTGACAAAATACGCGCAGAACCATCAGGATTGGGCGGAAAAATACAGTAGGTCTGTATATCCGTTATTGTCAAAAATAGTAGGATTTGTACCTTCTTGGGTCAAGTTTTCTGTTAGTGAATGGCTCGTCGTGTTGGTTGTGTTACTTTTTCTATTTTATATCGTTTATTATGTGCGCAAGGTTATCATGAGTAAAGGTGTACGTAGGATGGTAGTTTATCGTGGTGCTCTAGGAATAGTTACGATCTGTAGCGTGATATATTTTTGTTATACTATTTTGGGTGGAATAAACTATCACAGATATTCTTTTTTGTCTTATACCGAATATAAAGAAGAGAACTACAGCAAGGAGGAACTGGTCAAATTGAGTAAGTCGCTTGCCGTTGAAATGGAATTGGCAAGGGAAAAGTTAGCGGACACTGATCTTTTGGCTCAAGTACCAGAGGTTTTTGATTATTATGCACAACACGCAGTGTTCTCGATGCAAATGTTATCAAAGGAATATCCTATTTTGGAGCATTCTTTATACTCAACACCAAAACCAGTTGTGATGTCAAAGCTAATGTCGCATGCAGGGATAAATGGTATCTTTGTCCCTTTTACTTATGAATCCAATATCAATGTTAATGTGCCCGTTTTCTTGGTGCCTGCTACTATGGCACATGAATTGGCACATCAGAGTGGTTTCATGCATGAGGATGAGGCAAATTTTATAGCATATCTGGCATGTAAGCAGCAGGATGATCCAATGATACTTTACAGTGGTTTTTTTCTAGCATTTGATTATTCTATATCTGAGCTAAAGAAAGTGGATCCAGATCAGGCGTCTGATATAATGTCCAGTCTGTCCAAGGCGGTGCAGCATGATATAGAACAAAATGAGCAGTACCGGGATAAGTATGAGGGTGTTATTTCAAGTATTTCAAGAAATGTAAATGATGTATATCTGAAGGCAAATAATCAGACAGACGGTTTGAATAGCTATAGTGATATGGTGAATTTGTTGCTGGCAGAGCAGCGAGAGATAGAGAAGTACAATTAAATGTATCTTGAATACTTATAGGTTTATATAGTAATGATAGTGGGCTCAAGTTGAACATAGGAGTGAGTGAAATAAATAAAATAAAAGTATTTCCTATTCCATATGCTGGAGCGTCGGTAAATGCATATTATGAATGGAAAAAACTACTGCCGGATAGATATGAATTGTGTATATGTGAATTGGCTGGAAGAGGAACTCGATTCACAGAGCCTTGTTACCAGTCTGTTGGTGAAGCAAGTGAAGATATCGCCAAAAGAATAAGTGAACAATTAGAATATGACGATGAATATGTTATATTTGGACACAGCATGGGAGCCTTATTGACTTATGAGATATATTATAAACTTAAGCAAATGGGAACTAAGGAACCAAGGCATCTGTTTTTTTCTGGGCGAGATGCTCCACATATTTTTGAAAAGAGAGAAGACATTGAAAATATGACTAATGAAACTTTCTTGACAAAGGTGGAACAATATGGGGGAATACCAGAGGAGTTTTATACAAAAGAGATTATGGATATGTTTCTTCCGATTTTGCGAGCAGATTTTATAATTTTGGACAATTATAAGTTTCAGCCCAAAGCAGAAAAAATAAGTTGTGGAGTAAGCGTTTTTTATGCGGATAGCGATTTTTCGACTCATATCAATGAAATGCATAAATGGAGTGAAGTTGTTGAAGGAAACGTGAAATTTCATAAGTTTAAAGGAGAACATTTTTTTTTGAATCGGTATCCTAATGATATTGTAAATACTATTGTTAAAGATACAGAGACTCAAAATATTTACCAGGCCACCCACCTGGATCGCCTGGAAATACGGGGGTAATCTCCCCCATTAATTCTATTTTGAATTAATTCAAATGAGAGAAACGTTAAAGTCTCAAGTAGTGGTGTAAAAAAGAACTGTGCCTTTTGACAAGGGAAGCCACGGTATGATTCTACTAAAGTGACGCGACTCAACTTTAGAAGGAGGATCAAAACCGTGGCTTCTATAGATAGAATCTCACTTTTGGAGCTGTTACGCAAGAGCGGAAATGAAGGCAATGTCGATTTTTTAAGAGAAGCAATGCAAGTGCTGGTGTAACCCCAGATGGAGGCGGAAGTAGTCCAAGACATTGGGGCAGAACGCTATGAGCGGAATACAGAACGTGTGAATCAGCGTAATGCATACCGCGAACGCCGGTGGGATACACGGGTGGGGACACTGGATTTGAAAATTCCTAAGCTTCGTAAAGGCAGTTACTTCCCATCCTTGTTGGAACCCCGTAAACGAGCAGAGAAGGCATTGTTGGCTGTGGTCCAGGAAGCGTATGAGCATGGCGTTAGCACACGCAAAGTGGATGATTTGGCCGAGGCACTGGGGATGAAAGGGATTAGCAAAAGCAAGGTCTCCCGGATCTGCAAGGAGCTAGATGAGACCGTATTGGCATTCAAAAATCGCCCTTTGGAGGGTGGTACCCGTATGTTTGGTTTGACGCTACGTTTCCCAAAGTACGGGAAGGTGGCAGAGTATACGGCATGGCATGGGTTGTAGCCATTGGCATTCGGGAAACGGGTGAGCGTGAAGAAGCCGTGAGTCTGCCATTCGCCTATTAGGAGCAATCCTGATGGAACAACAGATGAGTGGACGGTTTCACGCCGCTATTTCAGCCTGTAATCTGTGGCGAAGGTTACCGGGAAGGAATGGATTGTCAACATTAAATCAGACAGCTTTTTTAAGGGCTGCTTGGCGATACTGAACAGGCGTCATGTATCCCAGAGATCCATGAATTCGATGCTTGTTAAACCAGTTGACGTAGTCGTATAATTCCAACTGCAGGTGATCAAGGTTCTGGAACTCCATCTGATGGATAAACTCCGTTTTCATGACCTTGTACGTAGCCTCCGCCACAGCGTTGTCATAAGGACACCCCTTCGCGCTTAACGACCTACCGATCTCAAAGGTTTCCAGAAGCTCGTCCATCTTCTGGTTTTTAAACTCACTACCACGATCCGTATGAAACCACTTGATTTGGCTCAGGTCGCCTTCTACCGTAGCAAAGGCGCGTGAAACCAGAGCAGCGTCCTTATGTGGACCTGCACTATGGCCAATGATCTCTCGATTGAATAGATCAATGAGGACGCAAACGTAGTGCCAACGGTGCCCAACCTTCACATACGTCAGATCGCTAACGACGAAGCGCTTAGCTTCAGCCTGATCAAACTCACGATCTAACACATTCGCCGTTTCCGCCTCATTACAGGCCGTTTTGTGCGGCTTAAACTGGGCAATGGTGTGTAGGTGGAAACAAGGCCCTGCTCGCGCATGATTCGGCCAATACGTCGTCTGGACACGATGAATCCTTGTTCCTGGAGCTTGGTTTTGATCTTTCGTGTACCGTTGGCCTTTCGATTCTTATGGAAGATATCCACAATCATATTTGTTAACACATCTTCATTCGGTCTTTCTTTGGCTTCATAATAGTACGTACTTCTTGCGATTTGCAGGACGTTACACAATGCTGATACCGAGTATTTATCAAGGTTATTCCGAACGATAGCTACTTTCGTCCCATGATCAGCGCTGCTTGCTTTAGGATATCTACCTCCATCTTCAGACGCTGGTTCTCTTTTCGTAACGCGATCAGCTCGTTTTCTTCTGCTGAACGATTATCCTTTTCCTTAAAAGAACCCGTTGTCTGAGCTTGGTTGATCCAGCGGTCCAAAGCAGACGCTGTGAGGCCGTATTCCTCCACAATAGCTGCTCTGGATTTCCCGTTTTCATAGAGTTGCACCATTTGCTTTTTAAATTCGGCAGTGAAGGTTCGCCGTTGTTGTTTTGGCATTGTAGAGATCCGCTCCTTAGTATGATAGGTTTATTCTACATGCCCTTATTTTTTCTGTCCAACTAAGTGTAGCCGATCCAATGTACAACTGGGGATCTACATGCATCTATTCCCTTAAAGTAGCAATCGATTAAGGTAATTGATCTGCATTGGCATTTATAAAACAGGCTCTTGCTTTTTTTTTCAATTATTTCTATCAGGAGATCTCTTTCTTTCTTTCTTTCTTAGACTTACGGCAGTATATCAACTTAATTCGAAACAAAAAAAGAAAAATAATAGTGAAATTCATGGCCGGAAGTGCTTACAATTGACTTTTAGTATAAGTATAACGGAGGATATAGTAATGGAAGAACAATTATTAAGACAAATTGAAAGTATTGTTAAAAACAAAAAAAATACATTTGAAAGTGAAGTAACAGATATTTTAGAATCTATTACTTTTATTAAAATTATTGTAGCGATCGAAAAAACATATGGTTTTGAATTTGATGATGATATGTTGCTATTATCGGAATTCCCTACTATTGGGTCATTAATAAATTATGTAGTCTCTAAAGTTGAGAGTTTAAACGTACAGATTAAAAATGTGTAAATTATATTTTGCTAGTGTAACAGATAGAATAGATAATCCAAAGTTTGAATTAATGCAAACGTTTGTGTCTAATGAAAAACAAGAAAAAATTAAACGTTATAGGTTTGATATAGATAAAAAATTAAGTCTATATGCCGAATTGCTTACAAGAACTATAATATGCCGTAATATGGATATTGAGAACAAAGATATTGTTTTTGATATAACTTACTATGGTAAACCTATGTTAAGAAGTGTTTCTAAATTTGAATTTAATATATCTCATACGAGAAATGCTATTGCTGTAGCTATTTCAGACTATCCAATAGTAGTATATATAGA
>NZ_JBALQK010000157.1:0-1796 GCF_036965845.1 Bacillus sp. JJ1127
GTTATAATTATATATTTTAGCATATTTTAGTTTATTAATATTTAGAACGAAACGTCGGAGAAACAAGGTAGAGAATTAAATAAAATCCTTATTTAGTAGGGAGGTAACGAATAAGATAATTCGTTTTGCTTAACACTTTCAAAAATTAATCTTCATAACATATTTTGTAGTAATTTATATGAAAGTGAGTTGGCCAATAATGTTTTATCCTTATTTTAATAAACAATTGAGAATTCCTGCTGCGTATGGTGGAGGTATAACGTATAGTGGAGCACAAAGTACAATTCAAGCTGTTCAACAAGCGTTACAGGCACAGCAACAAATGCAACAAAGTATACAACCTTACTATCCAGTGCAATATGATTACCCAATGTACACTACACAGCATGGAATAACTTTTTCAACGATTCCGTATGGAACGGAATATAACTTATAGCAAACTATAACAAAAAAATCATAGTTATTTGATGGGAACTGATTCATAAGTAATGTAACAAAAACGCTATTTGAATAGGAAAAGATTTAGGGATTACAAGGTGAAAAGTTTCATGAATTATCCACTTTAATTCAATATTCATAGTATGGAAGATGGAAGACAAAAATATTTACAGAGGTGAATAAAGAATGCTTCGCAATTATTTTTACATTGAAACGCAAATGCGTCCTTTACCTGCACAAAGTACAATTCAAGCTGTTCATCAGGCTATACAAGCACAGCAACAAGCATTACAAGCACAACAAATGCAACAAAGTTATTATCCATCACAATCGTACCATTCATTACAGTCTTATTATCCATCACAATCGTACCATTCATTACAGTCTTATTATCCATCACAATCGTACTATTCATCACAATCCTATTATCCGATGTAGATTACACAGGCTGGAATGTCTTTTTGATCGTTTCCGTATGAGACTGTATATGTTTTATAGCGAATAATAACAAAACAGAAATAGCTCTTTGCTGGGCAATTATTCAAAAATAATTTAACGAAAGCATCAATTAAGCTCCAGGTTAACAAAAGAGGGTCTGCTACGAATAGCAGACCCTCTTTGTTTTAAATAAAAGAGCAGCTAGCAAAGGCTAACTGCTCGGCTCCAGGGAGATTGGAGAAATATTATGGTATCTACAGTATTGACGGAATGCTGAGATTTATTCATGGAGGAAGAGAAAGATTAGAATATATATCAGTTGTAACATGTATTAAATGAAGAATAATATTATATCAATATAGCAAGATAGAACTGAAATGATAGAAAACATAATTTTAAGTTTCCGACGGTCTTTTTTATTTTCGTTAGAAATATATTTTTTAATTCCAAATGCCAGTATCCAAACACCGAATATCATTTCCAATATTGTGATAAAAAACAGAGCATTAGGAAATGAAGCTGTATTCATGGCAGAAAAAATTAATGCTTTAATTGATAAATAACAAAGTGTTGTTAAAAGAGAGGAATATACCATAGCAATAATCCACTTATTTATTTCGTCACCTCCTTTTTGCATATTAGTAAATTTATGTAAGGTATTAAAAGTATATCATGAAGTACCTTTAATGTATGCAATGACAAAACTAGACAAAATAATCCTTTTAAAAGAAAGGAAGAAATACATTTGTAATCATGCACATCAGGTGAAAAAGGAATTAGGAAAGGGTGGCGCTGTAAATATGATGATACATATTACTGTAATATGAAATGTGTTGCAGCGTCCATGAAGCCAAGATGTTATAATAGATTATTGAAAGAACAAACGTTATATTGGACAGTTTGTAAGAATGAAGAAGAAA
>NZ_JBALQK010000157.1:1955-12282 GCF_036965845.1 Bacillus sp. JJ1127
TTGTGAGACAAGGGATTTGGCACTTTTATAGTTTTTATGTTTTATCAAATGAACAGCCTTAAAACTGCTCATTCTTCTCCCAGGACTCTACAATATAATGGGCAATTGTTGGATTAAATCCTTTTCCGACTAAAAACATAATCGCAGCAACTTCTGTCATGGCGTGTTGGGGGGATGTATATTTTGCTTCATTCATACCGTACTCAACCCATGGTTTTACGAAATCTAATATAGGCTTTTTTAAGGATAAAAATTGTGTACCAACAACTTGCTGAATTTGTTGTTCCGTTGGTTCAGTTGGAATTCCTGTAGTAGAACCCGTTGGCAAGGTTTGTGGTTGTGTTGAATCTAATGTTGGTGCTGGTGGTGAAACACGCGGGTCGTGGTATGGTTGATACATTTGTGGTTGCTGATATGGAGCTTGCTGAGCTACATATGGATTTTGTTGGTGTTGAGTTTCTGGGACATGCTGAGTTACATATGGATTTTGTTGATACCGAGCTTCTTGAGTTTGCTGAGATACGTATGGATTTTGTTGGTGCTGAGTTTCTTGAGTCTGCTGAGTTACATATGGATTCTGTTGATATCGAGTTTCTTGAGTTTGTTGGGTTACGTATGGATTTTGTGAATATTGTAATTCTTGATGCTGTGTTTCCTGCTCTTGGTTTTCCGACGGCTGTTCTTGATATTGTTGCTCTTGATCTTGAGGATAGTATGGTTGGTGCGGATAAGACTGTTGATTATTATAGAACATTTTATTTCCTCCTTCGTAATTGTACATACAAAATAGTCTATGGGCGGACAAGAAAATATGTGATGAAAAAATGAGGGCATGTTACAATAAGAAACTGGGTGAAGATAAATGATAAAACAAGAACAAATTCAAAAAACAGTAACTTTTGTCAAAAATATTTTAGAAAAAGATGCGAGTGGGCATGATTGGTATCATATTGAACGTGTACATAAATTAGCAATCTCTTTAGCAAAGCAAGAAGGTGGCAATCTTTTTGTAATCGAGATGGCGGCATTGCTTCACGATGTAGCCGATGAGAAGTTAAATGAGAGTGAAGAAGCTGGGATGAAAAAGGTTTCTAACTGGTTAGAAGAATTGAGTGTTCCGGAAGAAGAAAGTAAACATATCCTTCATATTATTGCAAATATGTCTTATAAGGGTGGACATGGTGGTAAGATAGAAACATTGGAAGGAAAAATTGTTCAGGATGCGGATCGTTTGGACGCGCTTGGGGCAATTGGAATTGCTCGTACATTTGCTTATGGTGGGGCAAAGGGAAGATTAATGTATGATCCAAATGTTCCTCCGCGTGAAGCGATGACGAAAGAAGAATATCGAAAAAGTAATGATCCATCTTTAAATCATTTTTATGAAAAACTGTTAAAACTGAAAGATTTAATGAATACAGATGCTGCTAAGCGAGAGGCTGAAGTTCGCCATCGTTATATGGAAGAGTTTATCGGACAATTTATGAAAGAGTGGAATGCACAAATATGAAAATGTTAACAGTAGAAAACGTATCCAAATCCTATGGGGATAAACCGTTATTCAATGGATTATCATTTAGCATTGCAGAGGGACAACGCGCAGGGATTATTGGCGTAAACGGGACAGGTAAGTCGACATTATTAAAAATTATTGCAGGAATAGAAATTCCTGATACAGGGGATATGACGCATACGCGTGGGTATACAATTAGCTATTTATCACAGCAACCGGACTTTAATGAAGATTTAACAGTACTTGAGCAAGTATTCCATGGTGATACACCTCTTATTCGTCTTCTTCGTGAATATGAACAATCATTATTAAATATAGAAAAAGATCCAAGCAATGAAAAAGTACAAGAACAATTATTTGCGATGCAGCAGCGTATGGATGCGATGAATGCATGGGAAGCAAACGCGAATGCAAAATCTCTTTTAACGAAATTAGGGATTACAGATTTCACCGCAACAGTTGGAAATTTATCTGGGGGACAAAAGAAACGTATTGCAATGGCGCAATGTTTTATTGAAACGCCTGATTTATTAATATTAGATGAGCCAACGAACCACCTTGATCATGAAACGGTAGAATGGTTAGAAGAGTACCTATCACGTTATACGGGAGCGGTTTTACTTGTAACACATGATCGTTATTTCTTAAATCGTGTTACAAATCGTATCTTTGAATTAGATAATGGTAAACTGTATAGCTATGAAGGAAACTATAGTACATTTTTAGAAGCGAAAGCACTTCGTGAAGAACAAGAATTGGCACAAGAATCAAAGCGTCAAAATCTGTATCGTCGTGAACTAGCTTGGATTCGCCGCGGAGCGAAAGCGCGTTCCACAAAACAAAAGGCACGTATTCAGCGTTTTGAAGAGCTAGAGGGACAGGAAGGGCCAGCTGCGAAGCAATCTGTTGATATTGCACTTAGCGGGAGTAGGTTAGGAAAGAAAGTACTTGAGTTAAAAGATGTAACGAAAAAATTTGGTGATAAAACGGTACTCCACAATTTTAATCATATCGTGAAACCAGGAGATAGAATTGGAATTATCGGAGCAAACGGTAGCGGAAAATCATCTCTATTAAATATGCTTGCGGGTAAATTATCTCCTGATAGTGGTGAGATTGAAGTGGGGCAAACTGTAAAGATTGCTTATTATACACAAGAAAATGAAGAGATGAACTTAAATCAACGTATGATTGAATACATTAAAGAAGTCGCAGAAGTTATTCATACGACAGATGGAAAAGTAATTGGCGCATCTCAAATGCTTGAACGTTTCTTGTTTGAGCCACATTCACATGGAACGCCGCTTGTTAAACTATCTGGTGGTGAAAGAAGACGCCTGTATTTATTGCGTATTTTAATGGGGGAACCGAATGTACTTCTATTGGATGAGCCGACGAACGACTTAGACACACAAACATTAACAGTACTAGAAGATTATTTAGAAGATTTCCCAGGTGTCGTTCTTACCGTATCGCATGATCGTTATTTCTTAGATAAAGTAGTTGATGAATTATTTATCTTTGTTGGTGGCGGAGAAGTTCGTGAGTTTTTAGGTAGTTATAGTGATTATTTAGAGATGCAAAAAACAAAAGAAATAATAGAGAAAGCGGAAGTGCAAAAAGAAAAGAAAGTAGAAGAAGTACCAAAGCAACAACGTAAACGTAAACTTTCTTATCATGAGCAACGCGAATGGGAAACAATTGAAGATACGATTGCAGAGCTTGAGGAGAAACTTGAAACAATCGGAGAAGAGCTTGCAAATGTTGGCTCTGATTTTACAAAGGCACAAGAGCTTTCTGAGGCGCAACAGCAAACAGAAGAAGAACTAGAGAAAGCGATGGAACGTTGGAGCGAACTATCTGACATCGTTGAAGGTTTAAAATAAAAACAGGCTACATATATTGAAATATAAAGAGAAAAACTTTACACTTATTGGTAGAATCTATTTTAGGAGGGAAAAAATGAGAACATCTAATCCAATGTTGAACAAAGAGGCATTTCGTAAACAGGGAGCGAGCGCTTCTGCGATGACAATTGGCGGAGCCGTAGGCAAAACATTCATTATGCTTGCCTTGCTTCTTGCGACGTCTGTTTATTCATACATACAGATGATGCAAGGAACAATGAAAATGCCAGTATTAATTGGGGCGTTAGTTGTTGCTGCTATTGTCGCATTTGCATCCATATTCTTCCCGCGCATATCACCGATTGGCGCGCCGATTTATGCGGCAGTAGAAGGTGTTGTGCTAGGAAGTATCTCAGCAGTTTATACAATGAAATTTGGCGATACTATCGTTTTAAATGCTGTATTACTAACAATTTCAATTTTATTTGCAATGTTAGTCTTATATGCAACTCGCGTTGTAAAAGTAACTGATAAATTCCGTACAGGTGTAATGGCTGCAACGTTTGGAATTGCGATTATGTACTTAATCGTTTTTCTATTAAACATGTTTGGTGTGACTGTTCCTTATATTCATCAAGGCGGAACAATCGGTATCATTATTAGTGCAGTTGTCATTGTAGTTGCTGCATTAAATCTATTACTAGACTTCGATTTAATCGAAAGTGGTGCACGCAGTGGAGCTCCAAAATATATGGAGTGGTACAGTGCGATGGGATTAATGATGACATTAGTATGGTTATACTTAGAAATTCTTCGTTTTGTTTCTTACTTTACAAAGAATGACTAATTGGAAGAAATCCTGCATGATTGAAACATGCGGGATTTCTTTTTGTGTTTTTTTAGATTTAAAGTGATGATTTCTTTTTAGAAATATATCATTTTGCATTTTTTACCTATCTTCTATTTTTTTCTACAATAAAGAAAAAAATACGAGGTGGTATAAATATGATGAATCGTGTTGTATTAATTGGAAGATTGACAAAAGATCCAGAACTATACTACACAAAGCAGGGAATTGCCTACGCACGTATATGTGTTGCGGTAAACAGGGGATTTCGGAATAGCCTAGGGGAGCAGCAGGCTGACTACATTTACTGCGTAGTCTGGAGAAAATCTGCTGAGAATGTATCGGAGTATTGTAAAAAAGGATCTTTAGTTGGAATTACAGGCCGGATTCATACGAGTAATTATGATAATGAACAGGGGAGGAGAGTGTATAAGACGGAAGTTGTGATTGAAAGGATTACGTTTTTGGAGCGGAAGAGAGAGGAAGCATCGCAGTAAAACCTATGTATACGCATGAAAGAAGTAAACTTAAAAATTTTTATCTTGCGTTTACAGGTGTGAGGTCTCCGCATTGTGATTTGTAAAACCAAGCATTGCAGTAGGAGTATAACGGTAGAACATGTTACAATACAGCTAAGAACAAGCAATAAAGGAGAGTATATTTACGTGAAGATTAAAGCAATTGAACCAACGCCAAGTCCAAATACAATGAAAGTTATTTTAAATGAAGTATTACCATCAGGAGCACGTAATAATTATACAAACGAAAATGCAGAACAAGCACCAGAACAAGTGCAGCAAATTTTAAAAATCGAAGGCATTAAAGGTGTGTATCATGTAGCGGACTTTTTAGCAGTTGAACGAAATGCGAAGTATGATTGGAAAGTACTTTTACAGCAAGTTCGTGCTGTGTTTGGAGAAGAAGTAGCAGTAGAAGATGAACAGGAGCAGCTTTCACATTTTGGTGAAGTGAAAGTGTTTATTCAAATGTTCTTTACAATTCCAATGCAGGTGAAATTAACAGATGGAACGACGGAAGAACGAGTTGGATTACCAGACCGCTTTAAAGAAGCGATTATGAAAGTGCAAATGTCTGCACCTAACGTTGTAAAAGAGCGTAAATGGGTGGAGCAAAGTACACGTTATGGCAATTTTGAAGAAATCGGAAAAGAAGTGGTAGAAGAAATTGTTGCCGCTTATCCAGAAGATCGCGTTGAACAAACGATAAAAGAGTTATTAGATCAGGCAGGGGCTATAGAAGTAACTGTGGCAAAGCGTGTGCCATATAAAGTAACAGAAGAGATGATGGCAGATTCTGATTGGAAAAAACGCTATGCAGCTCTTGAACAAATGGATCCTACCGAGGAAGACATTCCTGTTCTGAAAAAAGCGTTAGAGGATGAAAAGGTATCGATTCGCCGTTTAGCAACAGCATATTTAGGTATGGTAAAAGGTGAGGAAGTATTACCGTTATTATATAAAGCCTTATTAGATCGTTCTGTAAGTGTGCGCCGTACAGCAGGCGATTGCTTATCAGATGTGGGCGATCCAGCAGCGATGTTTGTTATGATTAAAGCACTTAAAGATCCAAGTAAATTAGTACGTTGGCGTGCAGCGATGTTCTTGTTTGAACTTGGTGATGAAAGTGCAATTCCAGCATTACGAGCGGCACAAGATGATCCAGAGTTTGAAGTAGCCATGCAGGCGCGCTTAGCATTAGAACGCATTGAGGGCGGCGAAGAAGCAAAAGGTTCTGTTTGGAAACAAATGACGGAGTCTCGTAAAGGAGAGTAATCGTATGATTGTTTTCTATGATAGCTGGTGTCCAATGTGTACAGCAGTTGCGGAGCGTACGAAAAAGTTTGATAAAAAAGGTTCAATGACGTTTGTTTCTTTCCGCGACAAAGATGTAATGGAAGAGTATCAGTTGTCTGAAGTACTGCAAAGTAAGATGGAACAAAGACTTTATATTTTCAAAAACAATAAATGGTACGATGGAATTGGGAGTATATATGTTTTAGCAAAGTCTATCCCCGCATATTGGATTGCGGTTCCGTTCATTAAGTTATCTATGTTACTTGGATTTGGAAATAAAGTATATGATTATGTTGCAAATAATCGGAAACTTGTCCCTGTTGGGCATTGCCGTGAAGGGATTTGTGAAATTCCATCAAAAAAATGACGTCATTGCCATCTTTCTTTTGCGCCAATTATTAGAGCGTGATATGATGAATTTGGAATGAAAGTTGAAGGAGAGATAATAAGATGTCAAATGCATACGAAGAGTACATGCGTCAAATGGTAATTCCGATGCGTCAAGAGTTAGTACGCGCTGGATTTGAAGAATTAACTACAGAAGATGCTGTAAAAGAATATATGGAAAATGTGACAGGTACAACATTAGTTGTTGTAAACTCTGTTTGTGGCTGTGCAGCTGGTTTAGCTCGTCCATCAGCTGGTCAAGCGGTTGTACGTTCTGAAAAACAGCCTGACCATCTTGTAACTGTATTTGCAGGACAAGATAAAGAAGCGACTGCAACAATGCGTGAGTACTTCGGAGATATTCCTCCATCCTCACCATCTATGGCGTTATTAAAAGGTAACGAAGTTGTTCACTTCATCCATCGTCATGAAATTGAAGGAGCAACAATGGAAGAAATCATTAATAACTTAGAACAGGCTTTTGAAAAGCATTGCTAAAAAGAGGGAGAAGTGATTCTTCCTTTTTTCTTTATATACGAGGTGAAAAGATGATTGTAACAACAGCGGGACGAACAAATGAGGAAATGACGGCTTATGCAAAAAAGGTAGCGGAAGAACTAGAATGCTCCTTTGTAATGCGTAATGATATACCTGTGTACAAATTACATGAACAGCATGAACAAGATGTGCTTGTCGTAGGAAAGAATAGATTAGCAATTTATCCAAAAGGTACAGAAGAATCGTTCTTCTTCCATCCCAACTCTGCAATGTTTCGTGTGAAGAGATTAATGAGAGGAGAACATGATCCATTTGTACAAGCTGCAAAGTTAGAAAAGGGAATGACGGTGTTAGACTGCACGCTTGGTATGGCATCGGATAGTATTGTAGCAAGCTATATTGTTGGGAAAGAAGGGGCTGTAATAGGTCTTGAAGGCAATCAATATATGGCTTATGTAATGGAAAAAGGTTTACAAAATTGGTATTCTGGAGTTTCCGAAATTGATGAGGCGATGCGCAGCATTACAGTAAAGCGAACAGAACACTTCACCTTTTTAAAACAGTGTGAAGATAATAGTTATGACATTGTCTATCTCGATCCAATGTTTGAAGAAACTGTAATTGAATCGGATGGTATTCGAGGTTTAAAACACTTTGCATTATATAATGATGTCACAGATGAAACAATTAGAGAGGCAAAGCGCGTTGCTAGAAAACGTGTTGTTCTAAAGGATCATTTCCGTAGTACGCGATTTGAAAGACATAATTTCTTTGTTTATAAGCGTAAAAGTGCAAAATTTCATTTTGGTGTAATTGAAACTTGCTAATTATTAGAAAAGATGTATAATAAGCAATAATCAATTATATATAATGTCGTAGATGAAGAGAGTAGTCCTTCTTCAGAAGTAAAGCGAGCTAGGGTTGGTGAGAGCCTAGTACGGAGAAGAGGATGAAGCGCACTTCGGAGATGCTGCTTGAAATGAATAGTAGAGTAAGCCGGGGCCCCCTGTCCTCGTTATAAACGGGAAAGTGGTTCGAATTGAACAACAAGGGTGGTACCACGGGTAATAACTCGTCTCTTTTTTAGAGACGAGTTTTTTGTGTTTTAAAAAATAAGGAGGGAGCAATATGGAGTATAAAATTCAATTTGCAAAAAGTTTATCAAGTATCTTATCCTCAGATTTATCCTTAGAAGAAATTATTGATTTAATTGAAACACCAAAACAAGATGAATTCGGAGACGCAGCATTTCCTTGTTTCATGCTTGCGAAACAATACAAAAAAGCACCAGCAGTTATCGCAAAGGAAATCGCAGAAAAATTAGATGATCCATTTTTTACGAAAGTAGAAGCAGTTGGACCGTATGTGAATGTATTTTTCAATCGTCACATAGTAAGCGATGATGTGTTAAAAATGATCTTAGCTGAAAAAGAAGAATATGGACAGGGCCATTTTGGGCAGGACAAAACAGTAGTAATCGATTACTCTTCACCAAATATCGCGAAACCTTTCTCCATGGGACATTTACGTTCGACGATGATTGGGAATTCTTTAAAACATATCGCTGAAAAGTGTGGATATGAGGTTGTAGGAATCAATTATATTGGTGATTGGGGAACGCAGTTTGGAAAATTAATTACCGCATATAAAAGATGGGGAAATGAAGAACTTGTAAAAGAAGACCCGATTCGTGAGTTATTTAAGTTATACGTTCAGTTCCACGAAGAAGTGAAAGAGAATCCAGAGCTAGAAGAAGAAGGACGTGCATGGTTTAAGAAATTAGAAGACAATGATGAAGAAGCAGTATTTTTATGGAACTGGTTCCGTCACGAATCTTTAAAAGAGTTCTCGCGTATTTATGAACTCCTTGGAGTTGAATTTACGAACTTTCAAGGAGAGGCTTTCTATAATGATAAAATGGATGATTTTGTTGAGATTTTAGAAGAAAAAGGGTTATTAGAAGAATCAGATGGAGCGCAAGTTGTTAAGTTAGAAAAAGAAGATATGCCGCCGTGTTTAATTAAAAAATCAGATGGGGCTACACTTTATGCAACGCGTGATTTAACAGCTGCCTTGTATCGTCAAAACACATATGAATTTGATAAAGCGCTGTATGTAGTAGGAGCAGAACAAAGCTTACACTTCACACAATTTTTCACCGTATTAAAGAAACTTGGTTATAAATGGGTAGACGGAATGGCGCATGTACCGTTCGGACTCATTTTAAAAGATGGTAAAAAAATGTCCACGCGTAAGGGAAAAGTGGTATTACTTGAAGAAGTATTAGAAGAAGCGATTGCGCTTGCAAAGCAGAATATCGAAGAGAAAAATCCAGACTTAAAACAAAAAGAAGAAGTTGCAAAACAAGTTGGTGTTGGGGCAATCATTTTCCATGATTTAAAAAATGAACGTATGCACAATATTGAATTCTCTTTAGAAAAAATGTTGAAATTTGAAGGAGAAACAGGACCATATGTTCAGTATACACATGCACGCGCTTGTTCCATATTAAGAAAAGAAAATATCGAATTTGAAACAGAAACTTTTGAATTAAGTGACGATTATAGTTGGAGTACAGTAAAACTATTGAATAGATTTCCGCAAGTCATTGAAACAGCCTTTTCCAAAAATGAACCTTCACATATTGCGAAGTACTTGTTAGATGTGGCACAAGCATTTAATAAATACTATGGAAATGTTCGGATTTTAGAAGATAGTCAAGAGAAGGAAAGTAGACTTGCACTTGTTTATGCAGTAACGATTGTATTAAAAGAGGGATTGCGATTACTTGGAATGGGTGCTCCGGAAGAGATGTAAGAATGATTGTCTAGGATTATCAGTTATCTAAAGCGAAACTTTAATCAGTTGAGGGGATGACTACCCGTTAATGCGGGATAAAAATGAACAACTTTATAGACTAAAATTGGTAGAGGAGAGGATAATATGTTTCGTAGGGAGCATATTATCTTTTTCTCCTTTTACATAATAAAAGGTTTGAATACAATATGTAGGAATATGTCTAATATATACCGAATACATAGGTGAAAATAACTTTGTAAAGAATATGATATAGAAACATTTCAGGGCAGTAGATTTTAAATTTCTAAATATAAAGAAAGGAGGGTATTATATTGAAAGATTATTATTGGGATAACAAGCTGGAGTATTTAAAAAATACAAGAGACCTATATTATAACGAAGATTACCTAGGTTTTTTGGTGAATTCAGTTTGGAAGATTTCTAAACCAGTGCATATTATTGATTATGGTTGTGGGTACGATTATCTAGGGCTAAAACTATTACCTTTGTTACCAATTGGATCAAAATATACAGGAATTGATAAAGGGGAGCAGTTAGTTAATGAAGCAAAGAAATTATTTCAAGAGCTTCCGTATGAATCAGAATTTATCATTTTAACCGA
>NZ_JBALQK010000158.1:0-818 GCF_036965845.1 Bacillus sp. JJ1127
CAATTGGTGTTTACAGGAATACGATAAGAATGTTTTATTATTTAAATTGTAATTACTGTCTTACTTCATTCTATACAAATTACTTTTCCACAAACAAAGGCAGCATGCACAAATTGTACATGCTGCCTTTCAATCTATAAAATGAGATTCCTTTATATCCCGCACTATCTGTTTCATCAAATACATACACACGTGAAAATATATTGAATTTCAAGTTTTTATTAGCAGTGAACTTAATAGTCGCTGTATTTCCCTTTTCATCATATGCCGTTACTTTGTATTCGTAACGCTTCCATTTAACATATTTCGAGAGAAAAGCATAAAAAATATATCAAATTCTCCAAAAATCCACATAACAATTTCATCTTTCCATTAAAAAACGTTATAATAAATTGTAGCCTCTACGATTACGTTATAAAGGAGATTAAAACAATGGCTAAAATTAAAGTGTATCAAGCAAAAGAAGAAAGTATGGAAGCAGTAAAAAACATCATTGATGTTGAAGAACAAAACCCAACTGCTGATAATTTACAAAATCTATATGCATGTGTATTAGATACTGAGGATATGGCTTTGCCTGAATCATACATAGAAGAAGATATCTTAATTGATTCTATCGAAGTAATGGTTAACGCTTCTCAAAATAAATTAAGAGACCTAGGTACATACGATGTAATTGAAGTTCAAAATAAAGGCAAAAAAACACAAATTTTATTATTAGCAGACGAAGAATACGAAATTATCGAAGGTTAATTCGTATCGGTACATATGAAAAAGCTCCTTTCTAAATTTGAAAGGAGCTCTTTCTGTTTTTACTT
>NZ_JBALQK010000158.1:928-2898 GCF_036965845.1 Bacillus sp. JJ1127
CTCCCACCTAAAAAGAGGTTTTTTTATTTTGTGACGGAATTTGTGACCTTGCACCTATACTCGTTTATATTCTTTTACAATCGATTTCCCTTTTTGGTTAAAACTAGTATGATATTCAACAACACTTATTTCACACCCAGGGCCAATTGTAACATTGTTTCCTCTTACTATTTCAGCTATTGTATGTTCTAAGTAAATGTCGTCCCCTTCAACAATTGATGTTTGAAGGGGACCAATGCGACTTGTAAAAGGAATAAATCTAGCCTTTTTTCGTACAGTAATCTTTTTCCCTCCTATTTCTCTCACTTTACTTCCTTCATAACGCAGTGCGATTTGAATATTTTCAGCATTTAGAAGTCCTTCACTTTCAAGGCCACCTGTTAATAAAAATTCTTCGACCTCAATGTCTCCTTTTACATTCAATCCCCCTTTAATATCCACAAAATTTCCAGACAGTTTACCATTCGCTTCAAACATTCCCCGAACTTTTGTTTTGTCAATGTGACAATCATTCTGTACTTTTGTATTACCGTACACTTTCACATATTCAGCGTATAAACTTCCTTGCACTTCGCTATCTCCATACACAACGTAGGCCTTTGCCTTCATATCACCATGGACATGGCTTGCTCCATATGCTTTAAACTCATTACAACTAACGTGATTAGAAATTGTTCCTTCTCCTCGAATCTTCACTTTATTATAAGCCCCGCCTGATGAACTGCCAGAGCCATTTAAAGTGAGACTATGCTGATTTTCCATATTCATTCCTCTCTCCCGCCAAAATTAAACTTGCTGAATTTCTTTTACTTTTGCATTTTTATCGACATGAAGTACCCCTGTATATTCAATAAGTCCAATCTCACAATTTGGCCCCACCGTAACATTGTTACCTCTTACTGTATTGATTTGTACGTGGTCAATATCTATATTGTCACCCTCTAATAATTCAGCTTCTAACTGCGATCCAAACATTGTTTTAAAAAGTCTACTAAATGCAGACAATCTCTGCCTTACTTTAATCGTTTGTCCACCTATCTCTTTCGCTCTACATGTACCATGAATATCAATATCAATTTCATCCGCACTCAGTAAACCGCCGATTGTAAATTGTCCTTGTGATGAAAAAACATCCACTTCGCAATTACCATCTATAGTCGCTTGCCCGCGAATCTTCAATTCTTCTCCAGTCAGAGTACCACCAATTGTCCCTTTACCAGAAATCTTCATAGTACTAGCACTTACATCTTTTGTTATTGTTGCTTTTCCATCGATTCGCATATTTTCAGTTTTTACTTTACCATCAACTTTACCAGAGCCACTAATTCTTGTACGCTCACTTTTTATATCACCGTTTACATTACCTGACCCGTTACATTCAAAATCATCACATTCAATATGTCCATTAACAGTTCCTTTTCCGTTTAACTGCACTTTATGAAACTCTCCACCATTTGAAGAACCGTAACCATTTATAATTAAATTTTCTGTACGCATTATTTATCCTCCACTACATCAGTTTTGTTTTTAATGCTTCTGTATAATTCATGATTGTTGTACGTACGACTATCTTCGTGCCTTTTTCAAAAAATAAATCATCTACATTTGAAACTAAGAAACATGTGGAAATACCTAACTTACGAACTACAACTAATTCGCCATTCTTTTGTTTGATGATTTCATAGTGCTCACGCAGCACTTGTAAAATCATCTTACCCTCTTCTAAACTAATTTCTCCGGATTGAAGCAGTTCTTCTAAAATGTATACATAAAGAATATCAACAAATTGAAACTGTGCTGATGTATTCGTTTGTTCTATATAGAATTGTATAACCGGTTCTGAAGCAATCCCTTTACGTATTACATCTTCTTTTGTTAAGTAAATCTCTGTGACGCTTGGCGAAAACATATTTGCTAATTCATCAAGAGACAAATCCTCTTTCATCGTTTGAATTTTATCAATACGATCT
>NZ_JBALQK010000158.1:2938-3308 GCF_036965845.1 Bacillus sp. JJ1127
ATTTTATCAATACGATCTAATATCTTTTCTTTCGGAAAAAATGTTTCTTGGCCCGTAAAAGTCGATTTCCTTACAAACCAATCTTCCGGTATTAAATTTTTTCTTTTCCATCTATATAACTGTCCATATGAAATACCAGTCAGTTCCAATAAATCCTTTTTTGAAATTAAATCCGTACTCAACTGTATAACACTCCTTCCTAATAACAATGTAACATAACACTGTTACGTCGTAAATGGGTATTTATAAAAATGTGCGTAACCCCCTTCAAAATCGAACTTTGATTCCATACAAAAAAGGCCCTTTCAGATTTTATTAAAAATCGAAAGAACCCTTATTTATTAAGGTTTAAACCATATATTATAAAAAT
>NZ_JBALQK010000158.1:3326-10179 GCF_036965845.1 Bacillus sp. JJ1127
TTTTTCATGTGTACTTATGTGTTGTTTATTGCGATATAAAGGAATAATATGAATGTTACGTAACAATGTGTCCTCGATATCGCGTAACAGTGTGATTCGTTTCTCTAAACTAGATTCCATAAAATACGGCCGTAATTGTTCATTGAAATCAAGAAAACTATGTTGATGAATAAAGCTGTTTTTGGAAAGAAACATATACAGCAAACTACCTTCTGTTTGTTCGCTAATTGTAGCGCTGTCATGAATAATATCTGCCTGCTGTATCGTTTTAATCTGTAATAATTCTTGTGCATCAAGAAATTTTATGCCAATGTTAATCCCGTATTGGGCACATTCTTTTTGAATCCAATGTGCATCTTCGACGTGATCCCGTTCTTTAAATGTATATAAATATAATACTTCATTACTATAATCACTATTTTTAATAAGAATATGAATATCCTCTTCTAATTTTGGTATAGAGCCATTCGTTAATACTAAATTCTTCGCCACTTCACCACGCTCTCCCTCTAACTCTTCAACTATTTCATGACTATGAATAATTTTATATAATGCTTTTCGAAATGTAACATCTTGCATAGGGCCTTGTTTGTCAATATTTAACGTTATGTATGTTACATTAGATTCCAGTTTAGAAAGTTCTTTATAATGCTTTTCTATGTCATTATGTTGCGCTTTTACTAAAACATCATATGTATCTATACTTTGTGGCATATTCCATAATTCAATCCGATCCATAAAGGGCCGTTCACGAAAATACAGATCATGGGCTTCTAATACAAAAATATCATCATTATTTTCACACACTTTAAACGGTCCCGTTCCAATTAAGTTGCATTCTTCATCTTCCATTACAATAGAACATTGTTCTGCACTTAAACCATATAAAAATAACTTATTTTCTGTATGTAAGTGAATTTCCACAATATATTCATCTACAATATGCATTCTTTCAATATGTTGTAACATCCACAAATGCGGATTATTCTCCTTATGTATAAACCTATTAAATGTATGAACAACATCATGAGCTGTAAATCGTCTCCCGTTATGAAATGGAACACCTTTACGTAAATAGAAAGTCCATACTTTTTGATTACCATTATATTCCCAGTGAAATGCGAGTCTCGGTTCTACTGTATTTGTGTCTTCGTTAACATATATAAGTGTGTCATAAACATGTTTCACCATATGACACTCCGAACGCATAGTAGCGTATACAGGATCCAAAGAAATACCGAGCTTCATTTCAACTTGTAAACGAAGTACATCTTTTCTGCCTTGAGAAGTCATTTCAATTTGATAACCAAATATAGAATCGATCCAATTTTGAAATTGTTGTCTCAACGAAGAGAAATAGGGGCTATATTGCTCAACAAATGCTTTTCCGCCTTTTACATCCCCTTGTTTCGTTATTTCTTTCCCCTTTTCTAAAATTAAAGAAATAGGATGTTTTTGAAACGATAACTTTGATCGATTCCCTCTCCCGCGGCCAGGAAACCAACAAATCCAATTCAATTCTTCTAATTTTTTTATAATAAATTTACTATTACGATCCGTGCAAAACAATGCTTCTGATATATGTTGTAATGATATTTCTAATTTCTCTCCCTCTGTTCTCCCTTTTCCATACTGGAGCCACAGCTGTATGTATTGCTCCAAAATAATCATACGAATCCCCCTAAAAGATGAAAAATCCCGCTCTTTCATTCTACCCTTTTTCATTTCTTGCTTCCATCTTATGATTTCCATATAGAAAGGAGGAAATGAAGAATGAATCATCTTATAAAACGTTATAGTAAACCAATCTGGATTCGATTATTAGGAGAATTATTAACTCGGACAACCGAAGCCATGTTGGCAATTATTTTTATTGTACATGTTAATCACGTTCTAAAAGGTAATGTGTTTCTTACCATGCTTCTTTTTGGATTACAGCCACTTTCTGATATTGTTTTTACGTTATTTGCTGGAGGGGTAACAGATCGCTACGGTAGAAAGAAAATTATGTTACTCGGATTGTTCTTTCAAGTAATTGCAATAAGCGGATTTGTTTTTGCTGAATCAGTCATATTCTTTGCTTTGCTATATGTTCTGAACGGTATTGGTCGTTCTTTATATATTCCTGCTCAGCGTGCCCAAATTGCTGATTTAACAAAACAAGAACAACAAGCCGAAATATTCGCTGTTCTTCAAACAGCAGGAGCTATCGGTTCTGTAATCGGTCCATTAATCGGTGCCTTTTTTTATAATAGTCACCCTGAATACTTATTTATAATTCAAGCTGTAGCCCTCATCTTGTATGCCATTCTCGTATGGACACAGCTACCAGAAACAGCTCCGATGATTCAAAATGAAAGATCATTAAAAACAACTACACGGAAGCAGTTTATTTTTAAGCATTATGCTGTATTTGGCCTTATGCTAACCACTCTTCCAATTAGCTTTTTCTATGCTCAAACCGAAACCAATTATCGTGTATTTGCAGAGAGTATCTTCCCAAATTTCCTATTCGTTATCGCATTTATTTCAACTTGTAAAGCTGTAATGGAAATCATACTACAAGTCGGTCTTGTTAAATGGTCTGAACAATTTCCGATGCCTAAAATAATTGTCATTTCATATATTTGCTATACATTTGCAGCAATTGGTTATGGCTATTCTACAACATTATGGTCATTATTCTTCACATTACTTTTCTGGACAATCGGGGAAAGTATTGCTTTAAACCACTTACTGCGATTTGTTTCAGAAATGGCGCCCAATCACAGACGTGGATTGTACTTTTCTATTTACGGCATACACTGGGATATTTCTCGCACTTGTGGACCTGCTATAGGAGCCATTATATTGAGCCATTTGAATGGCCGTACTCTATTCTACATTTGTGCTTGTTTATTAATAATAGGAGGAATCGGTCAAACATTCTTTATTCATTCATTAGAACGGAACAAGAAAAAAGAGTTGTCCTTATAATATCGAATTGATTGAAAATACAAGTTATTTATCGGAGAAGGAGAGAAAAGAAAAGAAAAAGAGAGACGAAGTAGAAGATTCTACTTCGTCTCTCCTTTTTTTGTATTACGAATTATTCAACCTTAAATTCAATTACTTGATCTTGATTTATTGTTTTCCCATCTAAAAGCCCTTTTGCTGTCACCTAAATAATAGTTTTCTTTGAGTCTTCAAGCTGACCTATTGCATATTTTGCACTGAAGCTACCTTATATATTTCATTCATATACCATAACCCAATATCTTTCTCCAATCCCCCCCTCTTCAACAACTTTCCTCCAACCATTGTTTTCATAAAATTTCATTGCTTTTTCGTTCTCAGATACGCACTTCAATCTTAAAGGCTTATTCATTTTTTCTATGGAGGCATGAAGCAACTCTCCACCAACACCCTTACCAGAAAAATCGGGATGAACAAATAAATTATGTATAAAGTTTTCTGGCAAATATAAAGAAGCAAATCCAAGGATACGATTGTTTTCTTCTGCTAAAATAATATATTCTCCTACAGTATGTTTATCAAAATCTTCTAGAGTCATTTCTTCCATATCCGCCCAATGGAAACTTTTACGTCGTGATTCTAAATATATCATCCTTAAAGCAGGGTAATCTAATTCATTTACTACTCTAATATTCAAATTTCCACTCTCACTTTCCTGAATTTCTTTTGAAATTTAAAAAGGCAATAATTTGTTTCAGGAGTTTAGATAGTTGGCTTCCTTTCATCAGAACTCTTACAAGTGGTTACGCCAAACTGAGAAAGAGTATAAATATTTTTATACAATTTTTCATTATTTCAGCCTACCTTATCATCTTCCTCCTTGCATCCAATCCATTACACTGCTTTTCAAGTCATGCGAGCACCAAAAAGTAAATGCTTGTTCTTCCCCAAGCTCTGCTACTAAATGTTCCACATATGACGTGCCTAAGAAATAGCCAAGTCGATTATATCCAAAATAATGCCCTCCCGATAATCGGAACCATTCTCGTTCTTTTTCAAAATTCCATCCCGCGTTGTAATCCTCTAAAAATTTCTTCTTAATTTGAGAATTTTTGTTTGTGTAATACTGTAGCCATGCTTCGCCTTCGTTATTGTATGAATAGTACACCCCATCATGTAACCCGTTTACTACTTTTTTAGAAAGATATGTTGCCACTCCTTCTCGATATAAACTAACCGTCGCATCTGTCCAATCAGCACGTTTCCAATCCATTCCGTTTCTATCTAATAAAGCATTATGATATATATGTCCAATCTCATGTGCGACAATGACGCGAAGGTGCTCTATACTAGGAGATAGCTTTTCTGCTGCGAAAAATGCTTTGTCAATGATTGCAAATGCATTTGAACCAAAACCGCCGACAAATAGATGAAATTGTAAATCTAACTCCAAATCAAAACGAGCGATATAATCATTCATAACATCTTGGATAATATCTGGTAACGTTTCAGAAATAACTAGAATGTCTTTTAATTTATCAGGATATTTTTGAATCGCTTCAGAAAGCCGTTCTGTTGTTTTCGGACAATGATACATGAAATATTCTTTGAAAACTTCTGGATATGTATCGTAGTACTTTTGTAAGTCATCAATTGATACTTCACTATTCCTACACAAACTTAAAAAACTTGGAATCGTATTATTTATTATCATCGTATATCGTCTCCCTACATCCCTCTGAAAAAAATTTTATCCCGCATTAACGGGCAGTAATACCTTCACCTCAAGATTCCGGGAAAATCGAGGAAGATAGGTGGGAGATAAACTGCCCGTAAAAGCCCGATTGGTTCAACTAACCATCAGTGGAGGATGAAGAAAACCTCCACTGATGGAAGTTTCACTTTATCTATACACCTTCTCTTTCAAACGATATGACTCCTTCTTATAACATCACTTAAAAATAAATCTGCTCACAAAATTAAAAAAGCTGCCCTATGAAAGAGCAGCTTCAAATATGTATTTCTATACTTCAATATTTTTCCCATCTTCAACGATATGGAAAAGTAAGTGAGCTAAATGATGAATAGGGCCATATTCTTCCTCTTCTTCATCCGTTTCACCTTGGAATTCAAGATCATTTAAATACAATGCTAAAAATTGATAGAATAATTTCAAATCAAATCCGTAGCAAGCGCTTGGCTCTTCATGATCTCCTTCATATTGCAACATTAAGTATTGTTCATTTCCTTCTGCGTCTTCTGCATCAAAGAATACAAAGAAACCAACATTTGTGTCTAAATCAAATAGATGACGAGTACCGTTTTCTGTTGCTTTATTAAAGTCCTCTTCACTTAACTTATGTACTGTTGTTGCTTTTGCATTGTCTTCTTGATGAAAGTTTACTGTAAATGTTTTCAATGCTGACACCTCCTGATTGTATAACAGTAGCATAACAGATTAGACAAGATAATACAAAAAGGACCGCATACAAAATGTAAACAGTCCTTTATCGCTTATTATTTTATTGCTCTTAATATTAAGCACACGATAAAGATTAATATAACTGCACCAATTAAAGCTGGGATAATGGCAAATCCGCCTATAATAGGACCGAATTTACCAAATAGCACTGTACCAACCCATGAACCGATGATACCAGCAATAATGTTACCGATAACTCCACCAGGTACATCTTTTCCAGTAAGCAAACTTGCAAACCAGCCTAGAATACCGCCAACAATTAAAGACCATATAAATGCCATATTATTACCTCCTTCATTTTATAAAACAAAAATAATAACCCTAAATCATTACTTACCATTAGTTATGTTACTTTTCTTGACAAGTTATACTGTTAACCCACGTATGCTAACAACACTTAAACAAACCACTCTTAATACTTCACATCTTTTATCCTCTGACCTAACTATTCTTTGGTTTGATAGTGAATGTATAATAAGAAAACGTGACTCCCAAATATATAC
Organism: Bacillus sp. JJ1127; assembly: GCF_036965845.1. NCBI lineage: Bacteria > Bacillati > Bacillota > Bacilli > Caryophanales > Bacillaceae > Bacillus > Bacillus sp. JJ1127. The sequence goes on from NZ_JBALQK010000158.1 coordinate 9,267, forward strand.
CCAAAAAGAACGAGTGCTTTGTCTCATTTCTTAACATTCAGTGAAATTAACAATACGTCTACTCTAAAGGGGGAAATATATATTAAATAATGTAGATTTATTATTATTATTAAATCTATCCGAAGTTAAAAGGGGGAGTGTCAAAGTTTGGATGGCTATTCCTGAGGATAAATTAGATTGGAAACCAGATGCTGAAGCATTAAATTGTAAAGAGATGATAAGACACGTTCTTGCAGCTGAATACGGTTATCTACAAATACTAGAAAATCAAGGGAGTGTACAAAATCCATCATATCCTTTTGAAACAAGACCATTTACATCTGTTCAAGATGAGTAACATTTTCAGTTACAATTTCTCTTGAAACGTTACCGTAATTCGCAACAATTCCAATACTAGGCATGGTTTGTCTGCATAAATTAAGGAAACAGCATCATCAATACCAAAATCTCTAAAAAAGATCATTTCCTTATAACCTTCATTCCCCCTCTTCAGTATATTCTACTACTATTATTATGCTGAAAAGACAAGACGGTGAAACAGTGTAAAGTAAAAAAGCCGCCTATTTATTGGCGACTTCCATCTTTTTATAAGAAAGATATGCTAATACATTCTTACTTGTATTATATTTCGGATTGTTTCCTTTTCTAGGCTCCCTAACATGTGTTTTTTCAAAGCCAGGAATTTCAGGCATCTTCTCCAAAAATTCAACAATCTCTTTTTCAGTTCCCTCAATACGTACGCGAATCATTATTATTACTACTCCTCAATCCTTGTTTTCTCTATAATAAGTATAGCGTACTTAGGAAAGACTGCAAGATAATTATCTTTTTAATGTTGCACTCTTTTGACACACAAAGAGTGCCATCTCTGTATAAAATGATTCTACTTTATTATTTTCAAAATGAATTTTGA
>NZ_JBALQK010000158.1:10208-10905 GCF_036965845.1 Bacillus sp. JJ1127
CATACAATCTGTTAGCTTTATACGTTTTTGCGGTGATACGTCCATCATGTCACACCACCAGTCAAAATTAAATTGCTTTTCAAATGTAAGACATGAATGCATTTGTAAACCGTGCTTTTCTAATAACGAAATCCATTCTGTTTTTTTTAGCGCCCGTTGATGGCTCGGATCTCGTTTCTTCTCAATAAAATTATAAAATGTATCATATTCTGTATGTTCTGGGGAGACATTATCAATTAAAATAAAGAGTCCTTTTTCTTCTAGTGTGCGGTGTACCTCAAAAATAAATTGGGCCGGGTTTGAAAAATGATGCGCCGCGATGCGACAAGTAATTGTATCGAATGATGCGTTAGGAAATGGTAAATTCTCTGCATTTCCTACGACAAATGATACATTTTCATGTCCATTTGTCTTGATAAACTTTTTCGCATTTTCTAACATTTTTTCTGTTAAATCAAGTGCGACGATCTCTTTAAAAAGTGGAGCTAATACATTAGCAACATGTCCACCACCTGTAGCGATATCAAGAAGACGAATATTTTTGCGAGCTTCTACTTGCTGAACTAAATATTGTAAATCCGGTCCTTTTGCATGAATGTTACTTTTTACATATTTTTCAGCATTACTACCAAATTGTGTTTTTACAAGTTCTTCGTTACTCATTCTAAATCATCTTCTTTCTACATATATTTACATA
>NZ_JBALQK010000159.1:0-860 GCF_036965845.1 Bacillus sp. JJ1127
TATGAAAACGCTATCATAAATTGTGTTCTATGATGGAAATGTAGATTGTAACATACTTTGCCCTCATTATAGCAGCGCTTCGGATAATATATCGCTTTTGGTAGGATAATAAAGTAAAATTCGGGGGGAATGTAGCATGTTAAAGAAAAAAGTTCAAATTGGTCGTCGAATGGATGAAATTGCAGTAGGAGAGAAATTATCTATCACTGAAAAAATTGAGGATAAAGATTTGTTATTGTATTTAGGATTAACAAATGATTCAAATCCATTATATATCCAGCATGATTACGCATCCCAAACTCCGTATGAACAACCAATTGTGCCGAGCATTATGTTAACCGGTATGATTACAACAGCAGTTACAAAATACTTACCGGGTCCGGGAAGTCATGTTATTAGGAAGGATCTTACTTTTGTGAAGCCTGTTTACCATTATGAAACATTGCAAATTCAGTTTGAAGTTGTGGCAGTTTCAAAAGAGGAGCATACGATTGATATGCGTGTATTTGCTTATGATGAAAAAGAGGAAGTAGTTGTAAAAGGTGTATTAACGGTAGCACCTCCTTATAAATCAGCTTCTATTTTAGAAAAAGCGTTAGATAATTTTTAATGACTCACTACGAAGTTTGAACGGTGAATGATATGAAAAAAGTGCTAACATATTGCCTAATAGGCATATGATTAGCACTTTTTTTGAATATTATCGAATCAAAGTGTTACTTAATTGAAAAATCCTTTTGCGAACCCTTCTGAGAAATTAGAGAAGCCTATTTTTAGTGTATTCCAGTTTGGGAATCCGAAAGTAAAACGAATTACAAATAATAAGGGTAAAAATAGATACCCATTTTAATGTTTCGACA
>NZ_JBALQK010000159.1:947-14858 GCF_036965845.1 Bacillus sp. JJ1127
GCATGGCCAGATGCTCTCTTCTATCTAAAAAGAAGGGGGATGTCGTTTTTTTAATTGATGTATATATTTTTTTTACCCGCGAGGCCAAAGAATAATGAACACACCAACTAGGCAGACGGCAGCACCAGCCCAGTCAAATACATCTGGTGCTTTCTTATCGACCATCCATCCCCATAATAAACTCATCACAATAAATACACCGCCGTAAGCTGCATATACGCGTCCGAAGCTAGAAAATACTTGGAATGTGGCAATCACACCATATAAACATAAAACAATGCCTCCGATTAGACCGAATCCGATAGAACTACCTTCTCTTAGCCATTTCCAGATGAGATATCCACCGCCAATTTCAGCTAGCCCTGCAAGAATGAAAATAAGCCCTGCTTTCAACATAAATATATCCCTTCACTTTCTATCATTATTTTCTATTAGATATGTAATTCTCTTTTACCACGCTATTTGCGGACAGTAACACTCCCGCCTCAAAAGAAGTTAGGTCGGAGATGAACGGTTCGTAAAAGTCCGATTGGTAAGGGTTAATAATTAGTGGGGGATGGAGAAAACCCACATTGATTAAAGCTTCACTTTATAACTATAGCACAATCACGATTCGTGAACGGACAATTCTGTTGAGAGGGGCATTGTTTTCTAGTATGATGAGAATAACGGGGTAAATACTAGGATGAAGAAGGTTTCAAGTCTATTACTTGGAGGAAGAGAATGAGCAATCGAATTTTAGTCGTTGATGATGAGGAGTTTATCTTAACTTTAATTGAATTTAATTTACAGCAAGCTGGATTTGAAGTCATAACGGCGATGGACGGTGAAGCAGCACTTCAGAAGGCAACAACGGAACGTCCGGATCTGATTATATTAGATTTAATGCTACCAAAGATGGATGGCATGGAAGTGTGTAAAGAATTACGTTTGCAGCGCATTATGACACCTATTTTAATGTTAACTGCAAAAGATGATGAATTTGATAAAGTACTAGGTCTTGAACTTGGGGCGGATGATTATATGACAAAGCCGTTTAGCCCAAGGGAAGTTGTTGCTCGTGTAAAGGCAATTTTACGCCGCACAAAACTGCAGGAGGAACAAGTTCAGGAAGTACCAGATGAAAATAATATAACAATTGCTGATTTAAAGATTTTACCGGAATTTTATGAGGCGTATTTCCGAGGAGAAAAGTTAGAACTAACACCGAAAGAATTTGAATTACTCGTTTATCTTGCAAGGAATAAAGGCCGTGTGTTAACACGTGATCAGTTATTAAGTGCTGTATGGAATTATGATTTTGCTGGTGATACAAGAATTGTCGACGTTCATATTAGCCATTTGCGAGATAAAATTGAACAGAATACGAAAAAACCAGCATACATTAAAACAATTCGTGGGCTAGGTTATAAATTAGAGGAGCCAAAAGGGGATGAATAAATTTCGCTCCAGGCTTCTTTTTACATTTGTTTCTCTTATTATTTTTATTCTATTTGGACTAGGGGTATTGCTAGAAGCGGTGTTTGAGAATTATTATATTGATCATGTCAAGGAGAGAATGGTAAAAGAGACGCAGTACGTCGCTTTATTAGTAGAGGCAGAAGGGATTGATAAGGTTTTAAAAGAACCGAATATATTTGAAAAATTAGAAGAGCAAATGCCTATGTCCATTCTATTTACTGATCAAGCGAAGAAGGTTCAATATAGTAAAAGTAAGCACGCTGTGTTCGATCAGGCAACGATTGAAGAACTTTCCTCTGAAACCGCAAAACAAAAAAATAGAGTGATTACGAAGGAAACAAATCAGAAGAATGTATTTTATCATGCGGTGTTTATCAAAGACACGCAAGGAAAACAAGGATATCTACTTGTAAAAAGTACAATTGAACCTTTGAAAGATGTCCATCAGAAAACATGGGCACTATTAATTATAGGATTTGTAATTGCTTGTCTCATCGTTGTTTTTCTTGGGGTGAAAATTACAGGGCAATATATCCGCCCAATTGAATCTGTTACGAAAGTAGCGATTGAATTAGCGAAGGGGAATTATAAGGCACGTGCTTATGAAAGTCATTCAGATGAAACAGGAATGCTAAGCAAGGCTATGAATATTTTAGCTCGCAATTTACAAGAGATGACGTTAGAACAAGAAATGCAACAAGATCGTTTACATACACTTATTGAAAATATGGGAAGCGGTATGATTTTAATTGATAGCCGGGGCTATATTAGCCTTGTAAACCGTTCCTATAAGGAGATTTTTCATGTAACAGATGAAGAGTATTTAGATCGCTTATATTATGAATCATTTCATCATACAGAAATTGTTGAACTTGTAGAAGAAATTTTTATGACAGAAGTGAAAGTGCGTAAACAAGTCTTATTGCCGCTTGGAATTGAACGAAAGCATTTTGAAGTATATGGCGCGCCGATTATTGGGACGAACCATGAGTGGAAAGGGATTGTTCTCGTATTCCATGACATTACAGAATTAAAGAAACTAGAGCAAATGCGAAAAGACTTTTTAGCGAATGTTTCTCATGAACTGAAGACACCGATTACTTCTATTAAAGGATTTTCTGAAACATTGCTTGATGGAGCGATGGAAAATCAACAGTTTTGCGAGCATTTCTTACATATTATTTTAAAAGAAAGCGAGCGTATGCAAGGCTTAATTGAAGATTTATTAGACTTGTCGAAGATTGAGCAGCAAGGCTTTAAATTAAATATGGGCACTGTTGATATAAAAGGGTTACTTGAAGAAATTCAAATGGTGTTAGATAAAAAGTCAGAAGATAAAGAAATTGTTTTACAAGTGGACGTAAACAAACCAGTTTCTGTTATCGGGGACTCTAGTCGATTGAAGCAAATCTTCATTAATTTAATTAATAATGCGATTGTATATACACCTTCTGGAGGTACAGTATCTGTTACATTATTTGAAGATGATCATAGTGCATATATAAAAGTGTCTGATACAGGAATCGGGATTAGTAAAGAAGAAATTCCGCGTATTTTTGAACGTTTTTATCGTGTAGATAAAGCAAGAAGTCGAAATACGGGCGGAACAGGACTTGGATTATCTATTGTTAAACATTTAGTTGAGGCTCACCACGGAACGATTACAGTAGAAAGTGAAGTAGGTGTAGGAACGACATTTACAGTAGCTTTGCAAAAAAGCTAAATTGCAGTAGGGATAATAAGAAGTATATCTTAGATGATGGATATTTACATTATATTAACAATGGCTTCATCAAATATTAATAAAACTCTGTTAATATAATACATGAAAACCCCTTCATCCAAGGAGTAAATTGGGACGAGAATAGGTGCTCTGTTCTCGTCACTTCCCTTTTTGTAAAATGTAGCATGTTCATGTATATGTCTAAAAATATATGTAGTAGGAAAAACCGTTATTTTTCTTCTCTCTCTGAGTCATGTTAATATAGAGAGAAGGAAAAGACGGTTTTTTTCTATATGAAAAATCGTTTTAAATTTGTATGGGAGGTTTCCAATTTGGAGAAAAAGGTTGTATTAGTCGATGGGAATAATATCGCGTATCGTGCTTTCTTTGCACTGCCGCTTTTAAATAACGACAAAGGTATACATACGAACGCAATTTATGGTTTTACGATGATGCTAATGAGAATATTAGAAGAAGAAAAGCCGACGCATATGCTTGTCGCATTTGATGCAGGTAAAACAACATTCCGTCATAAAACATTTAGTGAATATAAGGGAGGTCGTCAAAAAACGCCACCTGAGCTTTCAGAGCAATTCCCGTTTATTCGCGAACTGTTAGACGCATTTCATGTACCGCGCTATGAATTAGAGAACTATGAAGCGGATGATATTATGGGTACGTTAGCGAAAGAAGCGAGTGAACAAGGTGCTCATGTTAAAGTGATTTCTGGAGATAAAGATTTACTACAGCTTGTTTCTGATAACACGCTTGTATGTATTCCGCGTAAAGGAATTACAGAGGTAGATGAATATACGAAAGAAGCTCTATTTGAAAAATATAGTTTATCACCAAAACAAATTATTGATATGAAAGGTCTAATGGGAGACCAATCTGATAATATTCCTGGTGTACCGGGTGTTGGTGAGAAGACGGCGATTAAATTGTTAACGCAATTTGAAACGGTAGAAGCTGTGTATGAAAACCTAGACAAAGTGAGCGGAAAGAAATTAAAAGAAAAATTAGAAGAAAATAAAGAGCAGGCACTTATGAGTAAAGAGCTTGCAACGATTATTACTGATGCCCCAATTACAGTACATGTAGATGATATTGAATATAAAGGATATGAAGCAAGCGACGTTATTCCGATGTTCGAGAATTTAGGGTTTACTTCTCTATTAAATAAACTTGGGGCTACTCCTATAGAAACAGCTCCAGCTGAACTAGATGATATTTCATTTGATATTGCTGAGGAAGTCACGGAAGAAATGCTTCAGCAAGATAGTGCAATCATCGTGGAAGTACAAGAAGAAAATTATCATAAAGCCGACATTCAAGGATTTGGTATTCAAAATGAAAATGGTTGTTATTTCATTCCATCAGATGTTGCGCTTAAATCTGAAGTTTTTACGAAGTGGCTTGCAAATGATGAAATGAGAAAGTATACATTTGATGCAAAACGTGCAATTGTTGCGCTTAAGTGGAAAGGTGTAGAAATCAAGGGGATCGACTTTGATTTACTAATTGCCGCTTATTTACTTGATCCAGCTGATACAGATAAAGATTTCCGTGCCGTAGCGAAAATGAAAGAAACGCATGCTGTTAAATCAGATGAAGAAGTATATGGAAAAGGGGCAAAACGTGCGGTTCCAGAGCAAGATATAGTGGCAGAACACGTAGCTCGTAAAGTTCATGTATTATATGATGTGCAACAAACATTTGTAGAGGAACTAGAAAAAAATGAACAGTATGAACTGTTTACAGAGCTCGAAATGCCACTTGCTCGCGTGTTAGCTGAAATGGAAGTAAAAGGTGTTATGGTTGATACAGAGCGCTTGCGTAATATGGGAGATGAGCTTGCTGGAAGACTCAAGGAAATGGAACAAGAGATTTATGAGCTTGCAGGAACAGAGTTTAATATTAACTCACCAAAGCAGCTAGGTGTTGTCCTATTTGAAACCCTAAACTTGCCAGTTATAAAAAAGACGAAAACAGGATATTCTACATCAGCTGACGTATTGGACAAGCTGATGGACCATCATGAAATCATTCCTAATATTCTATACTATCGTCAATTAGGAAAATTAAATTCGACGTATATTGAAGGATTGTTAAAAGTTGTTCATGAAGATTCTTCTAAAATTCATACTCGCTTTAATCAAGTGTTAACGCAAACGGGCCGACTAAGTTCTACAGATCCGAACTTACAAAATATCCCGATTCGTTTAGAAGAAGGAAGAAAGATTCGCCAAGCGTTCGTTCCTTCAAAAGAAGGATGGATTATGTATGCAGCCGATTATTCGCAAATCGAATTACGTGTACTGGCGCATATTGCAAAAGACAAGGGATTAGTAGAAGCGTTCCAGCATGATATGGATATTCATACGAAAACGGCAATGGACGTATTTGGCGTTGGAAAAGATGAAGTAACATCGAACATGAGACGTCAAGCGAAAGCAGTTAACTTCGGAATTGTATACGGCATTAGTGATTATGGACTTTCACAAAACTTAGGAATTACACGAAAAGCAGCAGGAGAATTTATTGAAAAGTATTTCGCTAGCTTCCCTGGCGTGAAAGAATATATGGATGAGATTGTACAAGAAGCAAAGCAAAAAGGGTACGTTTCTACATTATTAAATCGTCGCCGCTATATTCCAGAAATTACGAGCCGTAACTTTAATTTACGCAGTTTTGCAGAGCGTACTGCAATGAATACACCAATTCAAGGCAGTGCGGCAGATATTATTAAAAAAGCGATGATTATTATGGCAGATCGTTTAGAAGAAGAAGGATTACAAGCGCGTCTTCTTCTGCAAGTACACGATGAATTAATCTTTGAGGTGCCAAAAGAAGAAGTAGAAAAACTAGAGAAGCTTGTACCTGAAGTGATGGAACATGCGATTGAACTTGCAGTTCCGCTGAAAGTTGATTACTCTTACGGTCCAACTTGGTATGACGCAAAATAAGGAAGTGATGAAATGCCTGAATTACCAGAGGTTGAAAATGTTAGAAGGACGCTTGAAAATCTTGTAACAGGAAAAACAATTAAAGATGTAATTGTAACATATCCGAAATTAGTAAAACGACCAGATGATGCAGAACTCTTTAAGGAAATGTTGCGAGGTGAAACGATCGAACGAATTGAACGAAGAGGTAAGTTTTTACTTCTTTATGTAACAAAGTATGTGATTGTTTCACATTTACGTATGGAGGGAAAATATTTACTTCATAAAGGTGATGAGCCGGTAGATAAACATACGCATGTGCGTTTTCGGTTTACAGATGGTACGGAGTTACACTATAAAGATGTGAGAAAGTTTGGTACGATGCACCTCTTTAAAAAAGGTGAAGAATTTGAACAAATGCCGCTCGCTGATTTAGGACCAGAGCCGTTTGACGTTGAATTGACGCCAGGATATTTACAAGAAAGATTGCAAAAAACGAATCGTAAAATAAAAGTTGTATTGCTAGACCAACGTCTTTTAGTTGGGCTTGGTAATATATATGTAGATGAAGTATTGTTCCGTTCGGGGATTTACCCGGAACGAGAAGCTTCATCTTTAACGAAAGCTGAAATAGAAAAGATTTATGAGGCAACCGTTATAACATTAAGAGAAGCAGTTGAACGCGGTGGAAGTACCATTCGGACGTATATAAATTCACAAGGCCAAATCGGTTCGTTTCAAGAGCTGTTGAATGTGTATGGAAGAAAAGGTGAACCGTGCGTAACCTGTGGTACTGTAATTGAAAAAACAGTTGTTGGTGGGCGCGGCACACATTATTGTCCAACTTGTCAGCCTAGAAGCTAAGAAAGCGATTTTCCAATAACATCGGATAGGCATTTGTCATATACATACAGCAAAGCTGTGTATAGGGAAGGAGCTTACCGATGTACCTTTATTTTTCTCTTGTTTTATTAGCTTTCACATTAAGTTTAGATAGTTGTAGCGTAGGGCTTACTTATGGACTAAGAAGCGTGCGGATTCCGTTTAAATCAATCATAATCATTGGGGTATGTTCGGCAGCTGTGATGCTTGCTTCAATGGGAATTGGACATATGATTGCTAAAGTATTTTCACCTGTTATTGCGACGCGCATCGGTGGGCTTGTTCTCGTTGGTATTGGTGTGTGGGTATTATATCAATTTTTTAGAGGTGATAAAAAAGAGGAACCTCAGCAAGAAGAGAAAATTTGGAAATTAGAAATTGCTTCGCTTGGATTAGTCATTCAAATTTTAAGGAAACCAACTGTCGCTGATTTTGATAAATCGGGCACAATCTCTGGAGGAGAGGCTTTACTTCTTGGTATTGCTCTGTCGGTAGATTCGTTTGGAGCTGGAATAGGTGCATCTTTACTAGGATATGCACCTGTAATGATGGCAATATCAGTTGCGATTATGAGTTCTTTGTTCTTATTTATTGGAATGAAGCTTGGCACAGTTTTATCAAGTATGCGATGGTTACAAAAATTCACTTTCCTGCCTGGGATTTTACTCATTATTATTGGAATTTGGAAAATGTAGAAGGCGTGGAACATAAGTTTCACGCCTTTATTGTTGAGGAGGAAGAATGATGACAGTTGTAATTGGATTAACGGGAGGCATTGCAAGCGGAAAAAGTACGGTTTCACAAATGTTTCGTGAACTAAGCATTCCTGTGATTGATGCAGATATTATTGCAAGAGAAGTTGTAGAACAAGGGAAACCGGCATATAACAAAATTGTAGAGGTGTTTGGGAAAGAGATATTGCAAGCGGATGGGGAGCTTGATCGTCCGAAACTTGGAAGTATTGTATTTCATAATGAGGAAAAACGATTGCAGTTAAATGGAATTGTTCATCCAGCTGTTCGTAAAGAAATGAATGATCAAAAGGATATGTACATAAAGGAAGGGATGCAAGCGGTTGTGCTAGATATTCCGCTTTTATTTGAAAGTAAGCTAACGAATCTTGTTGATCAAATTTTAGTTGTAGCTGTTGCGCCCAGTACGCAGTTAGAACGTTTAATGAAACGAAATGGTTTTTCAGAAGAGGAAGCGAAGGCGCGTATTGATTCCCAAATGCCTTTAATAGAAAAGGTAACATTGGCTGATAAAATCATTCATAATGATGGCACAATTACTGAAACAAAAGCACAATTACAGCGCATTTTAAAGGAATGGAACATTATTAACTAAAAAATTGTGAAATTAATAAAAATGCTTAGTGACATATCTTCTTTTTGTGTTATACTATTATTGGGATTAGAGATAATTAGTATAACGCATTCAAGGGGGATAACATATTATGACTCGTGTGGCAATTAATGGATTTGGACGTATTGGTAGAATGGTATTTCGTCAAGCAATAAAAGAAAGCGCATTCGAAATTGTAGCAATCAATGCAAGCTATCCATCAGAAACATTAGCGCATTTAATCAAGTATGATACAATTCATGGCAAGTTTGACGGAACAGTAGAAGCATTTGAAGATCATTTATTAGTAGATGGGAAAATGATTCGCCTTCTAAACAACCGCGATCCAAAAGAATTGCCTTGGAAAGAATTAGATGTTGAAGTTGTAATTGAAGCAACTGGAAAATTTAATGCAAAAGAAAAAGCGATTCTTCATGTAGAAGCTGGGGCGAAAAAAGTTATTTTAACAGCACCTGGTAAAAATGAAGATGTAACAATTGTAGTTGGTGTAAATGACGATCAATTAGATATTACAAAACATACAGTTATTTCCAATGCATCTTGTACAACAAACTGTTTAGCGCCTGTTGTTAAGGTGTTAGATGAGCAGTTCGGAATTGAAAACGGTTTAATGACAACTGTTCACGCTTATACAAATGACCAAAAAAATATTGATAACCCACATAAAGATTTAAGAAGAGCACGTGCTTGTGGACAGTCTATTATTCCTACAACAACAGGTGCTGCGAAAGCACTAGCAAAAGTTCTTCCACATTTAAATGGAAAACTTCATGGTATGGCACTTCGTGTTCCAACACCAAACGTGTCTCTTGTTGATTTAGTAGTAGATGTGAAACGTGATGTAACAGTTGAAGAAATTAATGAAGCGTTTAAAACTGTTGCAAACGGTGCAATGAAAGGAATTGTAGAGTTCAGCGAAGAACCTTTAGTTTCTATTGACTTTAATACAAATACGCATTCAGCTATCATTGATGGTTTATCCACAATGGTAATGGGCGAACGCAAAGTGAAAGTACTTGCTTGGTATGATAACGAGTGGGGTTACTCTCGCCGTGTTGTTGATCTTGTAAAGTTGGTTGTTAGCGAATTAGCAAAACAAGACAACGTACAACATATTTAAGTGAAAAAGGGAGAGGGCAAGCGATTGCTTGCCTTCTTTTTATTTTTTTCTGAAAAGGAAAAAAATTACACGAATATAATTTTTTGAGTGATACATACTTAGAAACATTGTGATTACTGTATTTGCGAATCTTTTATTTTTTTTTGGGAAAAGTAAAGAAGAGAATATGACAAAAAATCGAAAAAACTGTTGTTGCAAAATGAAAATAAACAAAGTATACTAACACTCGTAAACTTAAGAGCTGAGGTACGTAGTCACTACTTAAAGGGTTAGGACCTCTCTGGACTAACTTTCCCCCGTGGTAGTGGAGCAAGCCAAATTGCAAATTAGTTTTCAATTCGAACAGTTAGAATTAAATTTACAAGGGGGAACTGTAGAATGGATACTATGGACACGATGGGTCGTCACGTAATCGCTGAACTTTGGGATTGCGATTTCGACAAGCTTAATGATATGCCGTTTATTGAACAATTATTTGTGGATGCAGCACTAAGAGCTGGTGCTGAAGTGCGTGAGGTTGCCTTCCATAAGTTTGCACCACAGGGTGTAAGTGGAGTGGTAATTATTTCAGAATCACACTTAACAATTCACAGTTTTCCAGAACACGGCTATGCGAGTATTGATGTTTATACTTGCGGGGATCGTATTGATCCAAATGTTGCTGCAGAATATATTGCAGAAGGTTTAAATGCGAAAACGCGAGAGAGCATCGAGCTTCCTCGAGGCACAGGTAGCTTCGAAATTAAGCATAGAGAAACAAAAGCTCTTTAAAAAAGAACATAATTGATTTAAAATGTAAAGAGGTGTATAATGCACCTCTTTTTTAGTTTATATAAAGTAAAACTTCCATCAGTTGTTTTTTCATTGATGGCTAGCCCGCACCAATCGGGCTTTTACGGGCAGTTTTTTATCTCCCGTGCAAGTTTTTTGTTTTCGCCGAATGTTGAGGTGGGAATATCATTACCCGTTAAAGAGGGAGAAAATGATCATAAGTATCGGCTTAAAGTGGTAAGCGCAGACAAATAGGTTATATAATATTGTATATATATTTACGTGTAGGTGAATGGAAGAGAGTACAGATTACTTTGTAAGGGAGTGAATGAGTTGCGTTGTCCATCCTGTTTTCATAATGGCACGAGAGTGTTGGATTCACGTCCAGTAGATGAGGGACGCTCTATTCGAAGAAGGAGAGAGTGTGAAAGTTGCTTACATCGATTTACGACATTTGAACGAGTGGAAGAACCACCTCTTATTGTTGTAAAAAAAGAAGGAACACGAGAAGAGTTTAATAAAGAAAAGATTCTACGTGGATTAATTAAAGCGTGCGAAAAAAGACCTGTATCCTTAAAACAATTAGAAGAAGTAACGCAAAATGTAGAGCGTGAACTTCGTAATTTAGGTATATCAGAAGTGAAAAGTGATATGATTGGTGAGATCGTGATGGAAGCTTTGCGAGATATCGATGATGTTGCTTATGTACGTTTTGCTTCCGTATACCGTCAATTTAAAGATTTAAATGTATTCATTGAAGAATTAAAAGATATACTGCAAAAAGAGAGAGAATAGAGCGCAGTTATAATCTGTAATCGCGCTTTTTCTTTTAATTACTTTACTTTGAAATGATAGAAGAATGTAACCTGCAAATAACGGGATAAGAGAGCTAGAAGCGCAAGCTAATAGCTCTTTTTCACTAAGAAATTATATAGGTAGAACGTGATAAAGCATGAGTTAGAATGGATAAAAGAAAGGAATTGCAAGGATGGAAAAACAGTCATGGATGGAGCTATTGCCAATTGATCGTTATAAAGTAAGTGCAAAGGGATTGCTGCATAGCTACGATCGGAAAGTATTAACGATGTTATACCAGCCGTTAGTAGGTAGCAGAGCTTTTAGCTTATACATGACGCTGTGGGGAGAGCTAGAACAAGATCGTGTGTTTGGAAAAGAGAATACGCATCACTCTCTTATGGTCACAATGCAAATGCAGCTTCCTGAAGTGTATGAGGAGCGAGTGAAATTAGAAGCAATTGGTCTTTTAAACGTATATATAAAAAAAGAAAAAGATATTAGAATGTTTATATATGAACTCCAGCCACCATTGTCTCCAAAACAATTTTTTGATGATATCGTCTTAAGTATCTTCTTATACAACAGGTTAAGCAGAACGAAATACAATCAGGTAAAGCAATATTTCTTAGAAGAAGCGTTTGATTTTACTGTATATGAAAATGTTACGCACTCTTTTAATGACGTATTTGATTCGTTTAACCCAGGACAATTTGAGCATGCGCAAGAAGAACTTCGAATTCCAAATACAACGGTCATGCCTGGCAATACAAAGGGGAATGCTCCAAAGCTTTGGAATGATTTCTTTGATTTTTCTTTATTTGTAGAAGGATTATCAACACTCGTCCCAAGAAAATCGATTACGGATCAAGTACGTGAATGTGTTGTCACACTGGCTTATGTGTATGGTGTTGATGTGTTATCGATGCAAAATATTGTCCTTGGCGCAATGACAGAAATGCAAACGATTGATATGGAACGGCTTCGGAAAGGGGCACGCGATTGGTATCAATTTGAAAATGGTCAAGCGCTTCCTGTATTAAGTGAACGAGTACAACCTCACGCTGCACGTACGATGAAAGAGAAAGAGCCCTCTACGCAAGAAGAGATGCTCATAAAACAGCTAGAAGAAATTTCACCGAAACAATTGTTAAAAGAGATTTCGGGCGGAGCAGAAGCGACAAAAGCGGATTTGCAAATTGTCGAAGAAGTAATGATGAATCAAAAGTTGACGCCAGGCGTTGTCAACGTACTTATTTATTATGTAATGTTGCGTTCTGATATGAAACTTGCTAAAACATATGTTGAGAAGATTGCAGGACACTGGGCAAGGAAGAAGGTGGGCACAGTGTCAGAAGCGATGGCTTTAGCAAAAGAAGAGAATCGCCAATATCAAGAATGGGCTGAAACGAAGAAAAAAGGCCGTGCATTGAAGAAACCAGTACGGAAAGAAATGGTGCCGGATTGGCTTAAGGAAGAAGCGAAAGAAGAATCCAAAGAACAATCGCAAGATCGTGCAAGTTCAAAAGAAAATCCAAGCAAGCTAGAAGAAGAACGAAAGAGACTAGAAGAAGTACTAAAAAAATATAAGCGTGATTAGTAGAAGAGAATGAACGCTCTTTGAGGTGAAAAAATGGAGCATATTCAAAATTCATTTACAAAGTTGATGAAAAACGAAAATTTTAAAAATAGATATGAAGTGTTAAAAGCAGAAGTTATGGCACATCCGCGTGTGAAAGAGTTTATTGAAGAACATAAAGGTGAAGTAACAACTTCTATGATAGAACGAAGTCTAGTGAAATTGTATGAATATATTGGGCAAAGCGTTGGATGCGCAGATTGTCCGAACTTAGAATCATGTAAAAATATGATTCAAGGATACGAGCCAAAATTGATTATTCAAGGTAAGATGATTGATATTCAGTATGATCGTTGTGTGAGAAAAGTAGCTTATGATGAGAGAAAGAAATATGAAAAGTTAGTGCAAAGTGTCTATATGCCAAGTGATATTTTGAAGGCTTCTATGGGGAATTTAGACCCATCGGATTTAGATGCGCGTATTGATGCGATTGGTGCAGCAAATGAATTTTTAAGTGCGTATGAACCAGGGAAAAAAGTACAGGGTTTATATCTCTACGGTAAATTTGGTGTAGGAAAAACGTATCTCTTAGGAGCGATCGCGAATGAATTGGCCTTAAAAAAGGTAAGTTCAATGATTGTATACTTACCAGAATTTTTACGGGAAATTAAAAGTTCACTGCAAAATAACACGATAGGTGAAAAGATTGATGCGGTGAAGCGTGTACAAGTCTTAATGTTAGATGATATTGGGGCGGAAGCAATGTCCAGCTTTGTACGTGATGATGTCCTCGGTGCCATCTTACAATTTCGTATGTTGGAAAACTTACCGACGTTCTTTACATCAAACTTTGATTTTAAAGAGTTAGAACATCATCTAACATATACGCAGCGCGGAGAAGCAGAAGAAATGAAAGCGGCCCGTATTATGGAACGCATTAAATATTTGGCGAAACCAGTTGCGATTGGCGGGAAGAATCGTCGTCATATGTAAAGAGCAAGCGCTATGCTTGCTCTTTTTTTATAGTGTTGCTTTTTTTTCAAAAATAAGCTCGAAATATCCAGCGTGCCCATATCCCTTTGTCCCAGGAGCGAAAATTTGTACGAAGCGCCATCCATCTTTGGCATGCTCGGTAATAATGTGTTGATAGTCTTCTTTTGGTTTATATTCCACTAAACCAGATTTTAATTCTACTTTAATAAATTTGTATTCATACATGTATAATCCCACCTTTTAATATTTTTATAGTTAAATTATACAATAAAAACTT
>NZ_JBALQK010000159.1:14886-54644 GCF_036965845.1 Bacillus sp. JJ1127
CTTATTATTACTCTGAAAATTCATACGAGCTTGTATCATTTTTTTCTCCCACCCTTAATATATATAAAATTAGCAAGAAATATCGAGTGAAGGCCTTCAGCGATAGGGAACTTGTTTCTGCCTAGAGTGAGACTTCACGAATCGGACTCTTATGGGATTTGTGTCTCACTTATTTTTAAGTTGGGAGATTACTTTCCTTTAGAGCAGGGATAAAAGGGGGGACAAAAGTGATTGAAATTTGCTTCGAAGAAAAAGATGATGCTGGGTATGTATATCAACAACTAATGGGGAGAACGAAAGAATTGTATAAAGAAACGAGTGTTTATTTATATGAACAGAAGGTCGTTATCCATATCCCGATATGTGAGTCATATTATATTGAGAAGGTTCTAATACCAGTACTTCTTTATTTTATTGTAAATATAAAACAAAATGAGTGGCTTCGTGCCATTTTGAAAGAGAAGTTTTTTTATGAGGAACAAGAAGAATGCCATCAAATTTTACATATGGCACACGAGATTTTAAAGGGGAAGCGAAAAGGAATTGCTCGTGATTTAACACGTAACAAAATTGAGTCTCGTATTGTGTCTTCTTTAAAAGGTTGGCTAAGTGACCCGTTGTCATTTTCATTTTCATCGTATGTTCGTTTTCGCCTTCGTACATACCGGGAGATGGTGGCTCGGCTTGCTGAAGTGGCGATTGATGAATATAAAATGGAACAGGAATATCAAATGTTTATCGAGATGCTTCGACAGCAAGTAAGCAGCAGGAAGGCACGCTTATCTTGTCTACATCTTGTATTTGATGACAGTTTTATTTTTTATGATGAGAAAGGGGCGCGCTTAAAGCAAGAAAGATTGGTGAAATATATAGATGAAGGATTATTTAAGCAAAAAGATGTATACATTGATACGAAAGTGATTGCACCACTTCTTTCTATTGCGCCAAAAGTGATTTATTTGTATACGAAAGAACAAGATCATAATATGATTGTTACCCTTCAAAATGTATTTCAAGAACGAGTTCAATTATATGCACTGCATGAATTTGAACACAACGTTAAAAATTTAAAAAATAAAAGGAACGCCCTTGATTTTCTAAGTTTTTGAGCATATAATTACCTACATAAATGAAATATATTGAAATGTCATGATGAGGACATGGGTAATTTGCTACGATTCTCAGAGAGGGAAGCCTTAGGGTGTGAGCTTCCTAATACGGGTTTATTACTTACCACCTCTAAACTTTAGCAGTGAACGTTTTTCTAGTAATTGCTAGCGGCCAACACCGTTATGTTGAACTTGAGCAATTAACGATTTGGTTAATTGGAACAAGGGTGGAACCATGAATTCAACACTCGTCCCTTTTTATGGGATGAGTGTTTTTTATTTTGAAAAAAAGAGGAGTGACCAGTGATGGCAGATGTAGTTAAAATTACTTTCCCTGATGGAGCTGTGAAGGAGTTTCCTAAAGGAACAACAACTGAAGAAATCGCAGCTTCCATTAGCCCAGGCTTAAAGAAAAAAGCTGTGGCTGGAAAATTAAATGATGAGATGATTGATCTTCGTACACCAATTGAAGAAGATGGTGCAGTTTCAATCATTACATTAGATTCTGAAGATGGCTTACACATTTTACGCCACTCAACAGCCCATCTTTTAGCACAAGCGTTAAAACGTTTATATAAAGATGTGAAGCTTGGTATTGGTCCAGTAATTGAAAACGGCTTCTACTACGATATCGATATGGAAGAAGCAATTACAGTTGAGGACTTCTCAAAAATTGAAAAAGAAATGCAAAAGATTGTGAACGAGAACTTAGAAATCGCTCGTCATGAAGTACCACGTGCTGAAGCGCTTCGTCGTTACGAAGAAATCGGCGATGAGCTGAAATTAGAATTGATTAACGATCTTCCAGAAGATGCAGTTATTTCAATTTATGAACAAGGCGAATTCTTCGACCTTTGCCGTGGTGTTCACCTTCCATCTACAGGGAAAATTAAAGTATTTAAATTGTTAAGCGTTGCAGGTGCTTACTGGCGCGGCGATAGCAACAATAAAATGTTACAACGTATTTACGGTACTGCATTCGTGAAAAAAGCAGAATTAGATGAGCACCTGCGTATGCTTGAAGAAGCGAAAGAGCGTGACCACCGTAAATTAGGTAAAGAGTTGAAACTATTTACAAATAGTCAAAAAGTAGGACAAGGCTTACCGCTTTGGTTACCAAAAGGTGCAACAATCCGCCGTATTATCGAGCGTTACATTGTTGATAAAGAAGCAAGCTTAGGATATGACCACGTATATACTCCAGTACTAGGAAGCCGAGAGCTTTATGAAACTTCTGGTCACTGGAATCACTACCGAGATGGCATGTTCCCATCAATGGAAATGGATAATGAGGAATTAGTACTTCGTCCGATGAACTGCCCTCACCATATGATGGTTTATAGACACGATATCCACAGCTATCGTGAATTACCAATCCGTATTGCGGAGCTTGGAACAATGCACCGTTATGAAATGTCTGGTGCATTATCTGGATTACAACGTGTACGCGGAATGACTTTAAATGATGCGCATATTTTCGTTCGTCCAGATCAAATTAAAGAAGAGTTAAAACGAGTTGTAAACTTAGTACTAGAAGTATATAAAGACTTCGGTTTAGAAAACTATTCATTCCGTTTATCTTACCGTGATCCAGAAGATACTGAAAAATACTATGCTGACGATGAAATGTGGGAAAAAGCACAAGGCATGTTAAAAGAAGCTATGGATGAAATGGGTCTTGAGTACTATGAAGCTGAAGGTGAAGCAGCATTCTACGGTCCAAAACTTGACGTTCAAGTTCGTACTGCACTTGGAAAAGACGAAACACTTTCAACTGTACAATTGGACTTCTTACTTCCAGAACGCTTTGAATTAACTTATGTTGGTGAAGATGGTAAACCTCATCGTCCAGTTGTAATTCACCGCGGTGTTGTATCAACTATGGAACGTTTTGTTGCCTTCTTAATCGAAGAGTACAAAGGGGCATTCCCAACATGGTTAGCACCAGTTCAAGTACAAGTAATTCCAGTTTCTCCGCAAGTACACTTAGACTATGCGAAGAAAGTACAGGAAGATTTACAACGTGCTGGTATTCGTGTAGAAGTAGATACTCGTGAAGAGAAAATCGGTTATAAAATCCGTGAAGCACAAATGCAAAAAATCCCGTACATGCTTGTAGTAGGTGACAATGAAGTTGCTGAAAACGGCGTAAATGTACGTAAATATGGTGAACAAAAATCAGAAACAATCGCATTAGATGCTTTTGTTGATATGATTAAAGTAGAAGGAAAACGCTAAGAAAGAGCCGCGGCTTTCTTGTATTTTACGAGTAATTGAAGTTAGAAAAAATAACCAAACAATACTTATCATAAAAAAGTATTGCATGTATTCGTGTTGTTTGTTACAATATTTCTTGTTGTTAGTAAAACGCGTCTTCTTGACAGACGTTATATCCTATGGTAAACTCATCAAGGATAATAGAATATTGTTTTGTAGAACAAGTAGAAGCACCCGCTTCTCACCTGATTGACGCATTCGCAGTTAGCAGGTAAATGTATTTCTTACTAAAGAGATTACAAGTGTGGGTGCCGTGTGCCCACACTTTTTTTATTCGGGTTCTATGATTACAAAACATATTCTGAGAAAACCTTGGAGGTGGCTTACTATTAGCAAGGATATGATGATTAACGAGCAAATTCGTGCACGTGAAGTACGTTTAGTTGGTGCGAATGGTGATCAACTTGGCATCAAGTCTCGTAATGACGCTTTAGACTTAGCTGCAAATCTTAATCTTGATTTAGTATTGGTTGCTCCAAATGCGAAACCGCCAGTATGCCGCATTATGGACTACGGTAAATTCCGCTTTGAGCAACAAAAGAAAGAAAAAGAGCAGCGTAAAAATCAAAAAATAATTAGCATGAAAGAAGTTCGTTTAAGTCCAACAATTGATGAACACGACTTCAATACAAAACTTCGTAATGCTATCAAGTTTTTAGAGAAAGGCGACAAGGTTAAAGCGTCAATTCGCTTTAAAGGACGTGCCATTACTCATAAAGAAATCGGTCAACGTGTTTTAGATCGCTTCTCAGAAGCTTGTGCTGAAGTTAGTACAATCGAATCTAAGCCTAAAATGGAAGGACGCAGCATGTTCTTAGTTTTAGCACCGAAAAACGATAAGTAATAGATAGAGGAGGAAATACCTATGCCTAAACAAAAAACTCATCGCGGCGCTGCAAAGCGTTTCAAAAAAACTGGATCTGGTAAACTTAAGCGTGACCACGCTTATACTAGCCATTTATTCGCTAACAAATCTACAAAAGCTAAACGTAAACTACGTAAAGCTGGTTTAGTAAGTGCTGGTGACTACAAACGTATTCGCCAAATGCTTGACAACTTAAAATAAGTTCGGTTGATATATAGAACACATTAGGAGGTAATATTATGCCAAGAGTAAAAGGTGGTACAGTTACTCGTAAACGTCGTAAAAAAATGATTAAACTAGCGAAAGGTTACTACGGTTCTAAAAATACTTTATTCAAAGTTGCTAACCAACAAGTAATGAAGTCTTTATTATATGCGTTCCGTGACCGTCGTCAAAAGAAACGTGACTTCCGTAAATTATGGATCACTCGTATTAACGCAGCAGCTCGCATGAATGGTCTTTCTTACAGCCGTTTAATGCACGGTTTAAAACTTGCTGGTATCGAAGTTAACCGCAAGATGCTTGCTGACGTAGCTGTTCATGACGAAAAAGCTTTCGCTGAATTAGCAGCAGTTGCAAAAAGCAACTTAAAATAATTGATTAAAACCTTAGAAGATTTTCTTCTAAGGTTTTTTTTGTTGTCTGGGTGAGAGATGGATTGTATGGGAGTACGAGCTAGGAAGAAGGAAAGATTAACAGACGTGTTGTGATCGATATGAAAAAAGAATCTTAATATGATATGCAAAAAGCTAGGGGAGAATCTTCTAGCTTTTTCGATATAATGTTACACGTATTATTTTGAAAATTTTAAAATAAATGGTAGATTTAGGGTTGGTCTTGTACTAATATGTAAATGAAAACCTTTTCAAAAACCGAGTGAGGGAGGAATTCATTTGAAAGCAGCTGTTGTAAACCAATTTAAAGAGCAATTAGAGGTAAAAGATGTCCCAAAACAAAAGGCAGGAACGAACGAGGTGCTTGTACATATTCAAGCATGCGGCGTTTGCCATACAGATTTACATGCCGCGCATGGTGACTGGCCAGTAAAACCAAAACTACCACTGATTCCAGGCCATGAAGGTGTTGGGATTATAGAAGAAGTAGGAGAGGGTGTTACCCATCTTAAAGTTGGAGACCGCGTTGGAATTCCGTGGTTATATTCAGCATGTGGTCATTGTGAATACTGTTTATCTGGCCGTGAAACTCTTTGCCTAGATCAGCATAATGCAGGGTACTCAGTTGATGGAGGTTATGCAGAATATTGTATAGCAGCAGCTGATTATGTAGTGAAAGTACCAGAAAACTTAAGCTCAGTTGAAGCAGCGCCTTTGTTTTGCGCAGGTGTAACAACATATAAAGCCTTAAAAGTATCAGAGGCAAAGCCTGGACAATGGGTAGCTGTTTTTGGAATCGGTGGTTTAGGACATTTAGCAATGCAGTATGCAAAAGCAATGGGATTACACGTAGTGGCAGTTGATACAGTTGATGAAAAGCTTGAACTCGCAAAAGAACTCGGTGCAGATTTAGTTGTAAATCCATTAAAGGAGGATGCTCCACTTTGGATTCATGAAAAGGTAAATGGCGTACATGCTTCTATTTGTACGGCAGTTTCAAAGCCAGCATTTGACCAAGCATATCGCGCAGTTCGTCGTGGCGGCGCATGTGTAGCGGTAGGATTGCCGCCAGAAATGATGGAAGTGCCAATCTTTGATACAGTATTGAATGCGGTGAAAATTATTGGTTCTATCGTTGGAACACGTAAAGATTTACAAGAAGCGCTCCAATTTGGCGCAGAAGGAAAAGTAAAAGCAATTATCGAAACACGTCACCTGGATGAAATTAATGATATTTTCACGGAAATGGAAGAAGGAAAGATTAACGGACGTGTTGTACTTGATATGACAAAAACGGTATAAAAGTTGTACTGATATAGAAGAATATATAGTAAAAAAAGTCGGAGGAAATTCCTCTGACTTTTTTACTGTAGTTTTAAACATGAAGAAAGGTATCTTTCCTAGTATAAACGACACTGCTATAATGGAAAGATGATATGCAGCTTTCATCATATAAATAATCTGTTTGGCGATGATTGAAACGCATTCAGGATTTAAGGACAAGCTACCCATTAAAGGAATAGGGAGCTGACTTGTTAACAAAGATGACAATTCATTTTGAGATGAAACAGCATTGTTGAAAATTTGATGCAATGTTGAAGGAGGACAATAGAATGGATTTACTACAACTATTTAAATTACAAAAAGAATTAGATGATCGTATTGCAAAAGAGCATGATTTACAACCGAAGAAATTATTAAAAGAAAAAATGCTAGCACTTCTTGTTGAAATTGGAGAGCTTGCAAATGAAACACGTTGTTTTAAGTATTGGAGTACAAAACCAGCATCTGAGCGTGAAGTTATACTTGAAGAATATGTAGATGGGTTACATTTCATTTTATCAATTGGAATCGATTTAGGTATTGATAAAAACTTCTTGTTTTATAAATGTGCCCAAACAAATAAAACACAAGTTGAAATATTTTTAGACACGTATGCGAAAGTCATTCGTTTTACGGATCAACCATCTATTACAAATTATATTGAACTATTTACAAGCTATCTTCGCCTTGGACAGGCTCTTGAATTTGATCAAGAAGAAATTGAAAAAGCATATTTAGATAAAAATCAAGTAAATCATCAACGTCAAACACAAGGATACTAATTTAGTTTTTGAATATTTCAATTTATTTATTGTATAATAAATTGACTGAAGAAAAAGGAGGGTGTTGGCAATGACAAAATTAGACGCGACATTGACAATGCTAAAAGAGTTAACAGATGCACGCGGGATTGCGGGTAACGAGCGCGAACCACGTGAAGTGATGAAGAAGTATATCGAACCGTTTGCAGATGAACTTTCTACAGACAATTTAGGAAGCTTAGTTGCGAAAAAAGTTGGGGAAGAAAATGGTCCGAAGATTATGGTAGCTGGTCATTTAGATGAAGTTGGCTTCATGATTACACAAATCGATGACAAAGGTTTCCTTCGTTTTCAAACGGTTGGTGGCTGGTGGTCACAAGTTATGCTGGCACAGCGCGTAACAATTGTAACGCGTAAGGGGGATGTAACTGGTATAATCGGTTCAAAACCACCGCACATTTTACCAGCAGAAGCTCGTAAAAAACCAGTAGAAATTAAGGACATGTTCATTGATATTGGTGCTTCTAGTAAAGAAGAAGCAATGGAATGGGGCGTAAGGCCAGGGGATCAAGTTGTACCATACTTTGAATTCCAAGTCATGAATAATGAAAAGATGTTACTTGCAAAAGCATGGGATAATCGTATTGGTTGTGCAATTGCAATTGATGTATTAAAACAATTAAAAGATGAACAACATCCAAACGTTGTATACGGCGTTGGAACTGTACAAGAAGAAGTAGGTCTTCGCGGTGCGAAAACATCTGCAAATTACATTAAACCAGATATTGCATTTGCAGTAGATGTTGGTATTGCTGGTGATACACCAGGAGTAACAGAAAAAGAAGCGCAGAGTAAAATGGGCGATGGACCACAAATCATTTTATATGATGCGTCTGTCATTGGGCATACAGGTCTTCGTAATTTTGTAGTTGATGTTGCGGATGAATTAGGGATTCCATATCAATATGATTCTGTAGCTGGTGGCGGAACAGACGCAGGCGCAATCCATGTTTCTGTAAATGGTATTCCGTCTATGGCGATTACGATTGCAACTCGTTACATTCACTCTCATGCGGCAATGTTACACCGTGATGATTATGAAAATGCAGTGAAGCTAATTGTAGAAGTTATTAAACGTCTTGATAAAGAGACTGTACATAACATTACATTTGATTGATATAAGAAAGAGCGAGAGGGCATTCCTTTCGCTCTTTTTCATTTAAATGACTAATTTAGTCCAGCCGCTGTATATGGACCTAAAATAATTAAACGAGATAGCTGCAAGGCCATATAATGAGGTGTATATGGCATATTTTGTTTTAGCCAAGAAATGACCATTCCTAAATGTGCACCTGTTACATAACTAATGAGGATATCACGCGGTACAACTAACTTTTCTTCATTTGGTTGTGAAATTGAAAGGCTAAGAAGTAAATTCGTTTGAATTGCTTTCATCATTTGAGAGGAAAACTTCGGAATCCCATTCTCTCCAAGCATCACTTGATAAAAGAAAGCATTCTCAGCAATATGACTAAACAAAGATAGAAAGACAGGATGAGGAGTATCAAGGGTAAGTTTAAACTCACTCTTATCTAAATTTTTCGGTTTAAGAATGTCTGCTAATGTTGTTAATATTTCTTGGATGCTTTTATCTAGTAGATCATATTTGTCATAATAATGGCTATAAAAGGTTGCACGGTTTACAGTTGCCTTTTCAGCAATATCCTGAACTGTAATGCTATCGAAACTTTTTTCGTGTATTAAAGATATAAGGGCATCACGTATTGCTTGTCTCGTTCGTTTTACGCGTGGATCGTTTGAATTTTTAATAGACATTTTCGCTCTCCTTGCTGAATTTTATTCCCTTAAACAACAGATATATAGTGTAATGTTGGATAACCAACATATATGTCTAAATTGTCGGTTGTAGATTTAAAATAATTATTTATAATTATAAACGATATTCCTTTAGAAAACAGCACCACTCGCATACAGACAAAAAAACTGTTTTGTCATGCAAAAGGTGTGCTTTTTTTGGTTAATGGTTAATATAATTAACAATTAACGAATATAAACAAAAGGAATATAAATAGTTTAGAAAAAAATTATATGCGATATAAGGAGAGGAAAGCAATGAATCAGTTTCGAAGAATGGTAATTATCAACATTATCACATTAATTGTATTAGTTGGCGGCGGTATTGGCGGTTATTACTACTACAACCAATCTGCAAATTATTTAAAAACGGATAATGCAAAAATTGATGGGAAAGTAATCCCAATTGCATCACCAGTAGCAGGGAAGTTAACAGAATGGAAAGCTGAAATAGGTAAGAATTACAATGAAAACGATAAATTGGGTGCTGTTTCTGCACTAGGACCAAATGGTGAGCAAACGGTGGATGTGACAATTCCGAAAAGTGCGACAGTTGTTCAATCAAATGCAACAACAAATGCTTTTGTTGGAGCAGGTAGTCCAATTGCGTATGCATATGATCTGAATGATTTATGGGTAACAGCAAATATTGAAGAAACAGATATTGATAGTGTACACAAAGGTCAAGAAGTAGACGTGTATGTAGATGCATATCCTGATACAACGTTAACAGGAAAAGTAGAACAAGTTGGTTTAACAACAGCAAATACGTTCTCTATGCTACCATCAAGCAATGCAACAGCAAACTATACAAAAGTAACACAAGTTGTACCAGTTAAAGTTTCTTTAGATCATAGCAAATCAGTAAATATTGTTCCTGGAATGAATGTGACAGTTCGTATTCATAAGTAAGGGGGGAGATAAAATGTCCTCAGCTTTAATTGTAGGATATGCACTATTTTGTATTATCGTCTTCTTCCTTGTAAATCGTCTTTTCCGAAAGAAAAAAACGAACGTGGGAGAAGAACAGGTCCCAGCGGTAAGTAATATAGAAACAAAGCAGCCAGAACAAGAATCTTCAAATGTCGTGGAATTAGAAAAAACAAAACAAGAATCAGTGAAGATTGAAAAAGTAAAAGCAAAACAACAGCTACCAGTAGAGAATGTAAATGTAAAAGCAGTTGTAGGGGTATTAATTCTCGGTATGTTCGTGTCGATTTTAAACCAAACAGTCATTAATGTTGCTTTGCCGTCATTAATGAATGAATTTAACGTATCCACTTCAACAGCACAATGGTTAACTACAGGATTTATGCTTGTAAATGGTATTTTAGTACCGATTAGTGCGTTCTTAGTTTCTCGGTTTACGTACCGTAAACTATTCGTAGCAGCAATGTTGTTCTTCACAGTAGGTTCTATCATTTGTGCTATATCTGGAAGCTTCACTATGATGATGACAGGACGCGTAATTCAAGCAGTTGGCGCAGGGATTTTAATGCCAGTTGGTATGAATATTTTCATGACTTTATTCCCGCCTCATAAGCGCGGAGCTGCGATGGGATTACTTGGGGTGGCAATGATTTTAGCACCAGCTATCGGGCCAACTGTAACAGGTTGGGTTATTGAAAATTACAATTGGAACTTAATTTTCTATGCGATGTTTGTCATTGGTTTACTGGTTACATTGTTATCTGTAAAATTCTTTACAATAGCTCAGCCAGTTTCTAACACAAAGTTAGATATATTTGGCGTTATTAGTTCAAGTATCGGGCTTGGCAGCTTACTGTATGGATTTAGTGAAGCCGGAAATAAGGGCTGGAGCAGTGCAGAAGTTGTGATTTCACTTATCATTGGTGTAATTGGTATAGCGTTATTTATTTGGAGAGAGTTGACGACGGATAATAAGATGCTTGATTTACAAGTATTTAAATATCCAACGTTTACTTTCACATTATTAATTAACGCAATTGTAACGATGGCACTTTTTGGAGGTATGTTATTACTTCCTGTATATCTGCAAAATATTCGCGGCTTTACGCCAATTGAATCAGGTTTATTGCTCCTTCCAGGATCATTAATTATGGGAATCATGGGACCAATTGCAGGAAAGTTATTTGATAAGTATGGCATTCGTCCGTTAGCGATATTTGGATTAGCTATTACAACATTTGCAACATATGAATTTACTAAGTTAACAATGGATACACCATATAGCGTCATTATGACGGATTACATTATACGTTCATTTGGTATGTCATTTATTATGATGCCAATTATGACAGCTGGTATGAACGCTTTGCCGATGAAGTTAATTTCTCACGGTACAGCAACGCAAAATACATCAAGACAAGTAGCTGGTTCAATTGGTACAGCAATCTTAATTACAATTATGACGCAGCAAACAACCAATCACGTAGCAGATTACGGAAATATGCTAACAAAAACAAATCCAATTTTAGTTGATAAAGTACATGGAATGGGGCAAAGTTTAGCGGGGGTTGCCGGATCAGCACAAGCTGGAGATGCGATGAGCTCGCAACTATTATTCGGACAAATTTCGAAGCTGTCTGCGATTAACGGTATTAATGACGCTTTCTTAATTGCAACAATATTAGCGGGTATTGCCTGGGTATTATCATTATTCTTACCATCAGGCAATAAGCCGACCCGAAAAGCAGAGAATTAAATTCTCTGCTTTTTCCTTTCGCTTTATACCACATTTGAACAGTATATATTCCACTGATTCCTTGCAAAACAGTTAGGGATAGTACGCACTCTAAAGTTGATATAAAAAGCCCTGATTCATACTATTCTACTTTCACTTGAAAGATATACCCCGCATCGCCTTGTTCCCAAAATACACCGATATGATAGACGTATGTTCCTGGTTCGTTTGGAAGGGGAATGGTATTACTTTTATTTAAGGCAACAGGAATATCAGCCCCGTTATGAAACATCGTAACGTCAATGGATTTCTGTTTTCTAGTTGAGTTGACAGAAAAGACAGCTTTACTATTTTTAGGAACAATAATTGGCGTATGTTTGGCTGCTATTTGTCTAGGACCAATTTTATCCACGCATTTCGATCCCCAGCAATAGCTTCCTTCATATACTTCTAATGATTGCCCATCTACTTTCACAGTCATTTTTGGAAGAGGCTCTAGTTGGCAACTTACTAAAAATAATAAGCAAAAAAACAAGAGGGATTTTTTCAAGTTACGTTCTCCCTTCAAGAGAATTACATCATTTCATAAAAAAATATCCCTGTTACAACAAGCGAACATACCGTAATCCCTGCACGCTTAATACTAGTTATTTGACTGCTAATAATCCCCTAATACAAGAACGGGTACGAAACATATACAAAGTAAGAGGAAGATTGGCATGTGTAAGAAAAACTCCTGTTTAATAAGTTATATTTTACAATATGAGTTTTATTTTGGATATTATAAAAATTATGGATAATTGATAGAAATGAACAATATACAATCGAAATAATAAGTGTAAAGCATTTAAGAGAGGCGGAAAGCCAAGAGATAAGAAGGTATTAAATGAGGAAACATTTGAGGTAATAATCAAATAAAAAATAAAACGCTATTATGCGACCATAATGGCGTTTTTACAAATTTATGCTCCTTTTAGTAGTAATAATTAGTTATAGTTAATTGATTCCTCTGATGAGGAGCACGCGATTCTTTTTTATTATAAAAACGCAAGCGTATTATTCATCATATGAAATAACATAGCTGGCATAATAGAATTCGTTTTTCTACACAGTACAGCCATAAACATACCCATCATAAAAGCACTGACCATAACACCTAGAGAATATGTATGGGCGATTCCGAAGATGAAGCTTGAACCAATTGCTGCTATCCAAAACGGGAAACGTTGCTGGAAAAATTGAAGAATGATTCCGCGGAAAATAAGTTCTTCAAAAATGGGGATGAAAATTGCACTTCCTAAAATTAATAGAATTTTATATTGATTTAAAGTTTCTAAGTTTAAAGCTACATCTTGTTCTTGTGTTGCATGAGGAAATAGTTTAGAAATTACAAATACATTTATAGCGATGCTAAGCGCGAAGAAAAGAAATAAGTATACATATGTACGAACTTTTTGGAGCGCTTGAAAATTGAAAACAGGTAATAATAGTTTTTTTAAGGGTTCATATTTAAAAGTAAATAATAATAAAATAAGCAGTTGTAATAAAGTACTTCCGGTATTTCCAAGTGAGCTATATAGGGCACTTGTTTTTTTGTCAGAAATGCCTTCGCTGTAAATCATAAACGGAAGAGCTACAAATAATTCGCTTATAGTGCTTGCCCCAAAAAAAGCAAATAAAGCAGAGCCAATAAATTGTCCCCATGATAAAGAATGGTTTTGATCATGTGTAAGTTGTACAGAATGTTGCATATATCGAATCCTTTCTATTATTTATATATTAAATTATACATATTTTAATAAAATATTCCATAATTTAATGTTACATAATAGTTCGAAATTTTATAATCAAAGTAAAAAACACCGTAGCCTTTACTAAAGTGTTTTTTGTCCTGTTATTTATTAACAGATTTGTTCTGCTTTTTTATTGGTAGAAATATGAGCATGGGACGCTGATTGTTGGACTTGTAATTCACGATCTACCATCTTATCTAATCGCTGGATTGCTTGCAATGCTTTTTCATAAGAAATTGTTCGGTAGTGATGTGCTCCTCCTGGCTCTTCGTCCGCTTCGTCTGCCCACTTAATAATATTTTGTAGAGTCGTTCTTTCAAGTGTTTGTTCTAGTAAAAAGGAATCCGTATGCAGGAGAATTGCAACAGAAATTTCCTTTGCTTGATCAGGGTGTTCTCCTAATCGGATGAGCAATTTATGTGCTCTTTCCGCTCCTTTAATCGCATGTATATCATTCTTTTTATACAATTCATAGTCCCATTCTCCGCCTGTGTACCATGTGTGATGCCCTATATCATGAAGGAAACCAGCCTTTGTTGCCGCATCGACTGAGGCGTGATGCTTTTTCGCTAAGTGAAACGCATGGTAAGCGACGGCAATCGCATGGACCATTCCAGAACGATTTACATACTTTTGTGTAATATGATGTTTGAAAATTTGTTCAAGTGTAATACGGCGCATAAAACATTCACTCCTTTTATTCATTGGTGTATATGATGGAAACCAATAGATTTAGGTATATTTTGAACATTTTACTCCATCATGTTGTATTAGTAAAGTAGAAATGTTTAGGAGAAGAGGCGGTTAAGGAAGTAACAGTTTCTAAGAATGGGGATTCCTTTTCATTGCTATATAAATCCACTTGAATTTTTCAACAAATAAGTCGCTGCTATGCAAACAAAACGTGACCTGCTCTCACTTGCTCCCTTTGTTTTAAACCTTGCACGTGGCAGGAAAAGGTCCTGACCGTTTCTATGCATGGCAAGGTGCTCTCTCTGCTAAAAAGAAAGGGTTTTTTATGTCTTTTTTATAACGTAAAAATCACCCTAGCTCATGCCAAGGTGACTTCCTACTGCTTATTTTTTTAATCCTTGCTCAAGTGTTTCTAACATTTCATGCTTTTCATTTTCATCAGCATTTTTCCAAATGACTTCAAATAACACGCCAAGCCCTGGAAGCATTTTTTCCTCACCGCTTTGAATCGCATCGACAATTGTTTCTTGTAATTGGTCTTGGGTGTTTCCAGATACATTTGCTAATACAGCCCCGCGCAAATTAAAGTTCATCACTTTCACCTCTTTTTCTGAATTGAAACTGACGTTAGTTTTTGTTCTTTTTCATGTAAATATGTATGAAAAATAGGCTATAATGAGAAGACAAGAAGAGAGGGAAATACATATTATGAAAAACATTGATTCAGTACAAAATCCGCGCGTAAAGCAGTGGAAAAAGCTGCAAACGAAAAAAGAGCGCGATAAAAAAGGTTTATTCTTTGTAGAAGGATTCCATTTAGTGGAGGAAGCTTTAAAGGCAGGAGTTGTAACAGAACTTATCGTTTCAGATCAAACAGATCTCCCGAAAGATTGGACGGTTGCTGATGTTGAAATGTATATTGTGCCTGAAGTAATTGTAAAGGTACTTCGTGAAACAGAAACAACACAAGGAGTATTTGCTGTTTGTGAGAGGCATGAGAAAGAAATAGCTCTTACAGATGGTAAGTTTCTGTTATTAGATGGTTTGCAAGACCCAGGTAATTTAGGGACAATCATTCGTACAGCCGATGCAGCTGGTATTCATGCCGTTGTACTTGGAGAAGGATGCGTGGATGCTTACAATAGTAAGGTACTTCGCTCTACACAAGGTTCTATTTTCCATTTACCGATTGTAAAAGGAAACTTAGAGGAATGGGTAGACAAGTTAAAAGAAAAAAACGTTCCTGTATACGGAACAGCTCTTGAAAACGGAGTTCCATATGGTGAGGTAACACCAGCAGGAAGTTTTGCATTAATTGTAGGAAACGAAGGAAATGGTGTACGCCAAGAAATTCTTGCAAAATGTGATCAAAACTTATATATTCCAATTTACGGCGGGGCAGAATCATTAAATGTTGCGGTTGCTGCTGGAATTTTAACGTATTATTTACAAAGCCCAGTTGCGAATCGATAAAAAACTTCTTATAATAAATTGAAGTACATGTTCATGATGAACATATAATGAAAGTAAAATAATGAAAAACGTTGATAGAGAAGAGTAGCTTACAAAATCGCCATATAGGGAGAGAGTGCCATAGACTGAAAGCACTCTTATGGTAGACGGAAGTGAATTCACCTCTGGAGTTGACGCCAGGACCATTGTTATGTAAAGGCGTTCCGGTTTAACAAACCGTTATAAGGAATTGAGTGGGCAGACTTGTTCTGTCAATTTAGGGTGGTACCGCGAATTTACCTCGTCCCTTTTTAGGGAGCGAGGTTTTTTTATTTTTAAAATTAGGAGGGTTCCAAATGGAAGCACGTTTAAAAGAGCTAAAGCAAGAAGCGTTAGAGCTGATTGAAAAAGCGAAAGAGCTAAAGGGCTTAAACGATGTACGCGTGGCGTATTTAGGAAAAAAAGGTCCAATTACAGAAGTATTACGCGGCATGGGGAAATTATCAGCCGAAGAGCGTCCACGTATGGGAGCATTAGTAAATGAAGTACGTGAAGCAATTCAAACGCGTTTAGAAGACAAAATTAATCACTTAGAAAAAGCAGTAATTGAAGCGAAATTAGCTTCTGAAACAATTGATGTTACATTACCAGGTCGTCCTGTAGAAACAGGTTGCCACCATCCTTTAACAGCAGTACTTGAGCAAGTTGAAGATGTATTTATTGGTATGGGGTATGAAGTTGCTGAAGGAACAGAAGTAGAGCAAGATTACTACAACTTTGAAGCACTAAACTTACCGAAAGATCACCCAGCGCGTGATATGCAAGACACTTTCTACATTACAGAAGAAACATTGCTTCGTACACATACGTCAGCTGTGCAAGCACGCATGATGGAAAAGAATACAGAAAAAGGTCCAATTAAAATTATTTGCCCTGGTAAAGTATATCGCCGCGATGATGACGATGCGACACATTCACACCAGTTCATGCAAATTGAAGGCCTTGTAATTGATAAAAACATTCGTATGAGTGACTTAAAAGGCACACTACAAGTATTCGTGAAAAAGATGTTTGGTGAAGATCGTGAAATCCGTCTTCGTCCAAGTTTCTTCCCATTCACAGAACCATCTGTTGAGATGGATATTTCTTGTATGATGTGTCACGGTAAAGGTTGCGGAACATGTAAAGGAACAGGCTGGATTGAAATTTTAGGTGCGGGTATGGTTCATCCAAACGTACTTGAAATGGCTGGTTATGATTCAAAAGAATATCAAGGTTTCGCATTCGGTATCGGTGCAGAGCGTATCGCAATGTTAAAATACGGCGTTGATGACATTCGTCATTTCTATACAAATGATGTACGTTTCTTACAACAATTCAAACGAGCGTAAGGGAAGGAGAGGATAAATATGTTCGTATCATATCGTTGGTTACAAGAATATGTAGATATTAAAGATGTAACGGCACAAGAATTGGCAGACAAAATTACGAAAAGTGGTATTGAAGTAGAGGGCGTTGAAGTATTAAATAAAGGTGTAAAAGGTGTTGTCGTTGGTCACGTATTAGAATGTGAAAAACACCCAGAAGCTGATAAATTAAGTAAATGTCTTATCGACATCGGTGAAGAAGAGCCAGTACAAATTATTTGCGGTGCTCCTAACATTGCAAAAGGTTTAAAAGTACCAGTTGCAAAAGTTGGCGCTGTTTTACCTGGTAACTTCAAAATTAAAAAAGCAAAATTACGTGGCGAAGCTTCTCACGGTATGGTTTGTGCCCTGCAAGAGCTTGGTATTGAAGGAAAACTAGTTGCGAAAGAATATGCAGACGGTATCTTCATCTTCCCAAGTGATGCAGAAGTTGGTGCAGATGCACTTGAAATCTTAAATTTAAACGACGAAGTACTTGAGCTTGGTTTAACACCAAACCGTGCAGATTGCTTAAATATGTTAGGTGTTGCATACGAAGTGGCAGCTATTTACGGCCGTGAAGTAAAACTTCCAGTTTCTGACTTGCAAGAAACAGCAGAAAAAACTTCTGACCACATTTCTGTAAGTGTAGAAGCAACGGAGCAAAACCCATTATACATCGCAAAAGTGGTGAAAAACGTAAAAGTTGGTCCATCACCAATCTGGATGCAAACGCGTCTTATGGCAGCTGGTATTCGTCCAATTAGCAACGTAGTAGATATTACAAACTACATTCTAATTGAATACGGTCAACCATTACATGCATTCGATTATGATAAATTAGGTTCAAAAGAAATCGTTGTTCGTCTTGCAAAAGAAGGCGAAAAGATTCAAACATTAGACGATCAAGAGCGTACGTTACAAGCGCATCACCTTGTGATTACAAACGGCACAAAAGCATTAGCTGTTGCTGGTGTAATGGGCGGAGCTGAATCTGAAGTTGATAACGATACAGTAAACGTTCTAATCGAATCTGCATACTTTGAAGGTCAAACAGTGCGCCGCACATCAAAAGACTTAGGTCTTCGCAGTGAATCAAGTGCACGCTTTGAAAAAGGAATCGACCCAACACGTACATTCGAAGCTATTCAACATGCAGCTGCTTTAATGGCAAAATACGCTGGTGGAGAAGCGCTTGAAGGTGTAGTAGAACTTGATAACTTACAAGTACAAGAGCGTACAGTATCTGTTACAGCTGAAAAAGTAAACCGTGTATTAGGTACAGAAATCTCTGCAAGTGAAATGAGTACAATCTTCACAAACTTGAAATTCCCATTCACAGAAGTAGAAGGAACATTCCATGTGAACGTACCAGTACGTCGTCCTGATATTACAATTGCAGAAGACTTAGTAGAAGAAGTAGGTCGTCTGTATGGCTACGATCATATTCCAGTTACATTACCAACTGGCACAATGACGCGTGGTAAATTAACAGTAGCACAAGCGAAACGTCGTAAAGTACGTCGTTACTTAGAAGGCGCTGGCTTATATGAAGCAATTACGTATTCATTAACAAGTGCTGAAAAAGCGAAACAATACATGGTTGAGTTAAACGAAAAAGCTCCTGTGAATCTTGCACTTCCAATGAGTGAAGAGCGCAGTCAGCTTCGTTTAAGTTTAGTACCACAATTGTTAGAAGCAGTTTCTTACAATGTTGCTCGTAAAAACGACAGCGTTGCTTTATATGAAGTAGGTTCTATCTTCTTACCGACAGTAGAAGGCGAGCTTCCGAAAGAAGAACAGCATCTTGCTGGTGTTATGACAGGTCTTGCACTTCACCACGCATGGCAAGGTGAGAAGAAAGTTGTAGACTTCTTCGTTGCAAAAGGTGTGTTAGAAGGATTATTCGATGTACTTGGTGTTGCAAGTAATATCACATATGCTCCTGCAAAACGTGAAGGCATGCATCCAGGACGTACAGCGGACATCTTACTCGACGGAGAAGTAATTGGTTTCATCGGTCAATTACACCCAGAAGCGCAAAAACAATTAGATGTGAAAGATACATTTGTATTCGAATTGTCTCTAGTAAAAGTATTTACTGCTGATGCAGAAGATACGTACTACTCAGCAATTCCACGTTTTCCATCTATGACACGTGATATGGCGGTTGTGGTGGCTAAGGAAGTAAAAGCTGGCGAAATGAAGCAAGTGATTGCTGAAGCAGGTGGAGAACTTCTAAAAGAAGTAACACTATTCGACTTATACGAAGGTGAAAAAATGGAAGAAGGCAAGAAATCACTTGCATTCTCTATGAACTACTTCGACCCAGAACGTACATTAACAGACGAAGAAGTAACAGAAGCACACGGCCGTGTATTAGCAGCGGTAGAAGAGAAATTTGGTGCGGAGTTACGTAAATAATTTTTATATGTGAAAGAGAGGATCGTCACTCATGATAAGAGTGATGGTCCTCTTTTTTTATGAAAAGAAAAAATGAATGCAACCAAATACTGTTTTTCTGTATCTAATAGGGTGTAACGAACATGAAAACAATCGTATATTGAAATGAGTGAGCAAGGGGGCTCTGATATGGGGAAGCTAGAAGCCTTGGTGAAAAAGGCAAAAAAGGGAGATGGGGAAGCTTTTGTTTCTCTTGTACAGCGGTATGAAGATGTGTTGTACAAAGTCGCAAGTAGATTGTTACAAAAAGATGAGGATGTCGCAGATGCGATGCAAGAAGCCATTATGGTGGCTTATGAGAAAATACATACACTTAAAAATGAGGAGTACTTTAATACATGGATTTGTAAAATATTAATCAATACATGTAACGGCATATTAAACAAAAGACAAAAAATCATGTTAGTAGAGGGAAACCTTGAGCAAAAACAAGACAAAAATGAATTTCTGAAAATAGAACTAGAAGATGCGTTAAATAGCTTAAACAAAGATTATAAAATGGCGATTGTTTTATATTACATTGTTGGACTTAGTATAAAAGAAATGAGCGTGTTTTTAAAGGAACCAGAAGGCACGATTAAATCAAGACTTTCCAGAGCCAAGTCGATATTGCGTAATCATTATTACAGTGGTGAAGGAGTGCGTGTAAATGAAAAGTAAAAGTAACTTCGAAAAAGAATTTCAGCAGTTGCTACATGAGGAAAAAGAAATGCCTAGTATTGTTAGAAAGTCTTTAGATCATTCCTATGATGTGATACGTATGAAAACAAAGAAAAAGAAAAAGAAAAGAAATGTGATATGGAGAAAATTGGCGGTAGCGGCTTGTTGTTTTGTGATAGCTGGTGGTGTCTTTACAAATAAACATGTGCGAGCTAATATAAACAAATTATTTAATTTTAATGACAAAGGAATCGAGCGGGCAGTCGATGAGGGATTTACACAAAAAAGCAACAGTACCGCTACTGACAAAGGGATTACAGTGGCACTTGATCATTATTTTGCTGATACGAATAAATTAGGATTTAGTTTTCAATTGGTATTTGAGGATACAAGTATATTCAAGAAGAAAGTAAAAGAAGTGTCTTTTGATTATCGATTAAAAAATGGTGATGGCGAATATATTATGGAGTCTATTCCAGATACAAAGCCTTTGAAAAGCAAAAACATGTATATGTCTAAAGTGGAAGATAAAAATCCATCTATAGATGGAAAGAACGGAAAAGTGCAATATGATGTAGTATTTGAATCGAACCAAGGCGCTATTCCTAAACTGACAGATGCTGTGTTAGAAATAGAGAGTGTTAAGGTTTTTTATGAGAATGATGAACGGAAAGAAATTGATGGAACATGGAATTTGCCGATTAGCGACAAGACGAAAGAAGAAAAGAAGGTAAAGTTTGAGTATGAAGCAGTAAAAACTTCGCCTCATTTAGAACTTGTTTCAGCAAAAGCAAATCCAACATCATTAAATATCGCATTTTCTATAGACGAAATTATAGAAGATGAAAATGAGTTTATTGACATGAAAGTGGTTGGTAATAAAGGAAATGAGTATACGTCTTCAGATGGATATAGTACAGATGTTAAAGAGGGAAAAATGGTTATTTATGCGAATTTCCCAGTCACTTCTTACGATAAAATGGAAAATGTAACTCTAAAAACTAGAAATTTCGGAGAGATAAAACTAAAAAAGAAATAAAGTGAAAACCTTTCATTCTATCGTGGATGAAAGGTTTTCTTTTATTTATAATGAAGTTATAGGAGAAAGGGTGTGTGGATTTCAAATGACGAATATACTTGAACAAATAAAATTATTTTTAAAAATGAATGAGAACATACAATTATTTGCGGTCACCTCAGAAGAGAGTGCGAATGAGTTTAATGTGTTTGAGCAGCGAACAGGAGAATTAGTAGCATGTTATGAAATTGATGGAAAAGGTGGATTAAAGCATTTTCAGGCGTGCCGAGATTTAGAGAAAGTCCGATGCGTACAATTATCGCATGATGAAGCTTATGAGATTGCACAATCTTTTTTACAAGTATTTGCTCCTAATATCGTTAAATCTATTTATTTTATAAAAATGGTTGAAATGGATAACATATTCCAACTTTCCTATGAACTGCGAGATGAACGCTACCACTTATCTTTTCCAGATTCTGGTGTCATGCTTGAGATTGCAAAGGATGGGCGTTTTCAATATTTCCTTTTTGAAGGAGAAGCGTGTGAAGTTCGGTATCCGAAAGAGCTTATTACAAAAGAAGAAGCGAAAGAAAAATACATGGAAGCGCTTCGATTTGAATTGCTATTTGCGAAGGCCGATATGGAAGTGTTTGCAAATGGAGATGATGCATACCATCTCGTTTATGCACCAAAAGATTACGTTATGGATATAGGTGTAAGCGGAGAACTACATACATATGAGAATTATAATGGATTCGTTCAGCAGTTTCATAACATAGAGAAACGCACTGTACAAAATGGAGAGATTTTAAAATTAATTGGGTTAGATGATACATATGTAAAAATTGATACGAATCATGCAGAGGATAAAGTAACGGAACTTTGGACGAAGCAAGATTACGCTAATGATATCGAATTGGAAGAAGGAGCGCCGTTTCATACCATTCAAGTACGTTTTCATCAAGAAACATTTCAGTGTATAAGTGTAATCAATAATGAACGGAAAGGTGGGAAGAAAGAAGCCATAACAGAAAAGGAAGCAAGAGAGTGTGCACTTCAATTTTTATTTGCATGTTATCCTAAAGCTGACGAACAATTCCTGATAGAGAGAAGCCATCCATCGCACCATTGTGTATGGGAAGATGAAAATTGTGAGTCGCAGTACGGATTTTGGTTCCATCCTCTGCATCGTGGTAAAAGAGTAGATACATACAGTATAGTGATTCAAGTCGGTCAACAATCTGGGAAGATTTTAGAGTTTCAAGCAGTTAATGGTTTTGATAAAGAGCTAGATGAGCTAAGTGATGAACCAACAATCTTTGAAAAAGAAGCAAAATTTATTTACGCTCGTGATTTAGAGATGGAACTTGTGTGGACGAAGGCGCAGAATCTATTACCTTACGAGCTTTGCTACGCGCCGTCGTTCCCAAAAACAGACGGACATGTTCGTATGGTTGAAGCGCATACGGGGACGGCATTTCATGTGAAAGTGTAAGTCTTTTAAAGACAACTTGCATCTTTCAAAGGAATGTAGTACATTAATTTTAGTTTAACAAAATGAAAGACGATGATAAGGAAAAGTAGTATATACTATAATCCAAAGCGAGTCAGGGACGGTGAGAGCCTGATGAGGCGGTATATGTGAAGAACACCTTGGAGTTGCTAACCGAAATTGAAACCTGTATTCAAGAGTAGACTTAGACGGGAATCCGGCCTGTTACAAACCGGGAAGTATGGATTACATACGAGTTAAAGTTGGTCTTTATGACAAATTGGGTGGTACCGCGAAGTTTAACCTTTCGTCCCTTTATGGATGAAAGGTTTTTTTGTATTCAAATATATCAGCAAAGGAGAATTTCATTATGGAAAACACATTAGTAAAAAGTCTGTATAGAGATACAGATAAATACGCAGATCAAACAGTACAAGTATCAGGTTGGATTCGTAACTTACGTGATTCAAAAGCATTTGGTTTCATCGAATTAAACGATGGTAGCTTCTTCAAAAGCGTTCAAATCGTTTTCGATACAGAATTAGAGAACTTCAAAGAAATTGCAAAGCTTCCACTTAGCTCTTCAGTTAAAGTAGAAGGTAAAGTAATTGCAACACCTGGAGCGAAGCAACCATTTGAAATTAAAGCAGACAAAATTGATATCGAGGGCTTATCAGATTCTGATTACCCACTTCAAAAGAAGCGTCACACGTTTGAATATTTACGTACAATTGCTCACCTACGTCCAAGAACAAATGCATTCTCAGCAACGTTCCGCGTACGTTCTATCGCAGCATTTGCAATTCACCAGTTCTTCCAAGAGCGCGGCTTCGTACATGTTCACACACCAATTATTACTGGTAGTGATACAGAAGGTGCTGGCGAAATGTTCCGCGTAACAACGCAAGATTTAAACAACGTACCAAAAGGTGAAGACGGACAAGTTGACGAATCGAAAGACTTCTTCGGTAAAGAAACAAACTTAACAGTAAGTGGACAGCTGAATGCTGAAGCTTATGCATTAGCGTTCCGTGATGTGTACACATTCGGACCTACATTCCGTGCAGAAAACTCAAACACAACTCGTCACGCAGCTGAGTTCTGGATGGTTGAGCCTGAGATTGCATTTGCTGAATTAGGCGATGTAATGAACCTTACAGAAGATATGCTGAAATATGCAATGAAATACGTACTAGAGCATGCACCAGAAGAAATGGAATTCTTCAACAGCTTCGTTGATAAAACAGTTCTTGAGCGCATGAATAACGTAATCAACTCTGACTTTGGTCGCATCACATATACAGAAGCAATTAAAGTGCTTCAAGAATCAGGAGCAGACTTCAAATACCCAGTAGAATGGGGTATTGACTTACAAACAGAGCACGAAAGATACTTATCAGAAGAAATCTTCAAACGCCCTGTATTCGTAACTGACTATCCAAAAGATATTAAAGCATTCTACATGCGCTTAAATGATGACGGTAAAACAGTAGCTGCTACTGACCTTCTAGTTCCTGGCATCGGCGAATTAATCGGTGGTAGCCAACGTGAAGAAAGAATGGACGTTTTAGTAGACAGAATTAAAGAATTAGGCATGAATGAAGAAGACTACTGGTGGTACTTAGAGCTTAGAAAATACGGCGGTACAAAACACGCTGGATTCGGTCTAGGTTTCGAACGTTTCCTAATGTATATCACTGGTATGGCAAACATCCGTGACGTAATTCCATTCCCAAGAACTCCAGGTTCTGCGGAGTTTTAAGATGGTAAAAAAGCGAGAAGGAGATCTTCTCGCTTTTTTGTTATTTTTTCTCCTGTATAGTTTCTCACCCTGAAGTAAAAAGTAACGTTGGGGGTGAACAAAATGGGCAAAAAAGTCAAAAAAGATCCTTCTAGAGCAAGCCTTGGTTCTTCACAAGTTGAAGGACAAGGAACGACTACACACGAAACGGGTTCTTATAAGGTACCTTCCTCAAATAAGAAACAAAACCAAAGCTAAACATATAAAGAAGAGTAGTCATATCGATTACTCTTCTTTATATGTTTTTATCTTGAATTTCCTGTACAACTTTATCTATGTCTTTGTCTAAGCGATCGAAATAGACAAACCACAGTAAGCTAACGAACACATAATAGATTGCCATAATACAAAGGTTATCTGTGACGTTTTCCATGAGAGGTTTAGAAGTGAGGACTCCCCAAATAATAGAGACAATAAAGTAAGTAAGAGGACCAATTAAATGGACGAGTATGTATAGTGATTTTTTGATTTTGGTGTGAGTCATTTGGTGCGCCTCCTTTTATTTCAGATGAGATATGCTAGCTTCAGTATATAATTGGTATACACTAAAGATACTATAAATGGGATTTATTATGTAGTTGATAATGCATATAAATAATATATCCACTTTGATTTTCCAGCATATAAGTCATGGCTATGAAGAACAAAAAGTGACCTGCACTCGTTCTCTCTCTTTGGTTTTAACTTGGCATGGGGCAGGAAGAGGGTCTGACCGTTTCTATGCATGGCTGGATGCTCTTTCCCATCTAAAAAGAAAGGTTTTATGTAGGTCTTCAATTTGTATTTATATAGAACGAAAAACAAGGCGAAAAGAACACAATTCTTTTCGCCTTGTTTAGTTCATTTATATCCTGTCCATACTGAAAATAACTATTTTTTCAATAAGCGAAATGCCTTTTCTGTATTTGCAAAGTGAAGTTTCACAAATTCAGGAAGACGTTCTTTTCCCAGCTTTTGAATCAATTTTGCTGCGGCAATATCAACTTGTTTGCCTGCACCTTTTGGAAGTGACATACCAGCTTTTTTGCTTAGCTCATCAAACTGCTTTACAAATGAGTACCGAGCTAGAATAGAGGCTGCTGCAACTGCTAAATGGACGCTTTCACCTTTTGTAGCGAAATAGACGTTTTCGCGCTGCACTTCTTTTTGTTTTGCCAAGTATTTGTAGTATGTATCTGGCTGCGTGAATTGGTCGATTAAGATGCCTTCTGGTTTTGTCGGCGCGATCTTTGCTAGTAAGTTTGTAATAGCCTTATTGTGTAAGAGTGCCTTTAGTTTACCTTGATTGTTTCCTTTTTCGAACAGTTCGTTATATTTTTCATTATGTAAAACGAGCGAGCTGTAAGGAACAACGGCAAGGAGTTGTTTTGCAATTTCAGCAATTTGAGCATCATTTAAGTTTTTAGAGTCTTTTACACCAAGTTCTTTTAAGAGTGGAATTTGTTTTGCATCGACATATACAGCAACAACTGTCATCGGTCCAAAGTAATCTCCAGTACCTACTTCATCAGA
Source organism: Bacillus sp. JJ1127 (assembly GCF_036965845.1). Lineage (NCBI taxonomy): Bacteria > Bacillati > Bacillota > Bacilli > Caryophanales > Bacillaceae > Bacillus > Bacillus sp. JJ1127. The sequence continues at coordinate 40,669 of NZ_JBALQK010000159.1, forward strand.
GCCAATGATAGACATTGTTCCAATAGAAGAGGGCGGGGCATAACGATGTGAATCCGCTGTTTTTTTAACAGAAGATTTCGGTGCTTGAGAAACATTTTGCCAGCGTGCAGCTTCTTCTATAGCACGTCCTCCTTGAAACATTACTTTGCCGGATTTATAAGCAGTAATGGTACAAGATGGGACTTTTGCCATAAAGACACCACCCTGCGGAACTTTTGGGGCAATTGCTTGTTTATACTGCTGCTGCATGTCTTCAATTGTTTTAGAACTTGTTTGTATTACGATAGAATTTGACAAGATGGTCGCTCCTTTTTTATATAGTTATTTTTATCATATCGGATTGTTCTTTCTGTTTCCATATTATGATGGTTCATGGTATGATAAACTTTAGGATTCTGTACGTGATTGGAGGCCGATGAGTTGTCACAACAAAAGGGAAATAAAAGTCGAATTAATGTAGAAATCTATGGTCAACAATATTCAGTTGTTGGCGATGAAAGTACAAGCCATATCCGCATGGTAGCAGCGATTGTGGATGATAAAATGCGCGAACTCAATGCCAGGAATCCTTCGCTTGATACGAGTAGACTAGCGGTATTGACGGCGGTAAACGTCATACACGATTACATAAAATTAAAAGAAGCACATGAAAAATTGAAAGAAAGTATGACACACAAAGGAATGGAATAACATGATTGATATTATTATCATTTTACTGCTTGTTATGGGATTTTTCCTCGGTTTAAGAAGAGGTTTTATTTTGCAACTTGTAAAGCTAGCAAGTTTTATTATCGCATACCTTGTTGCGTACTGGTACTGTAAAGATTTAGCGCCAGCGCTTGCGAAAATTATTCCGTATCCATTCAGTAAGAATGTATCTGTTCCAGAATGGATTGATGCGAATAACATTGAGGCTGTTTTCTATCGAGCAATTGCGTTTATTATATTATTTATTATTACAAAAATCGCACTTTCATTGCTTGGTAATTTGCTGAATATGTTTGCAGAAATTCCGGTTTTAAAGCAAGTAAATGCGCTTGCTGGGGCAATCCTTGGCTTTTTAGAGGTGTATATTATTTTGTTTGTCTTAATTATTATTGGAACAATTCTCCCAATTGAACAAGTACAAACACCATTACAAAAATCATCAATTAGTAAAATAATTGTAGACGATACACCGATTCTTTCTGAAAAGGTGAAGGAACTATGGCAGACAGGTAGCAGAGTGTAACTTCTCTTTTTTCGGAAAGAGAAGTTTTTTTTCTATGAAAGAAAGGCGGGGGCAAGAATGAAAGTAAATAAAAAACAAGTGATTAAATTACTGGAGACAATCGGCCTTTTTATGGAGCTTAAGGGCGAAAATCCATTTAAAATATCCGCATTTCGTAAAGCGGCAGCAGCACTAGAAAGCGATGATCGTAGTCTTTCTGAAATTGAAGATTTCACAAAGATTCCAGGCATCGGAAAAGGAACAGCAGCAGTTATTCAAGAATATATTGAATCGGCGACATCAGAGGTATTGCAAGAACTTGAAAAAGAAGTGCCAAGCAGTCTATTACCGTTATTAAAATTACCAGGGCTTGGCGGCAAAAAAGTAGCAAAGCTGTACAAAGAGCTTGGCGTGATTGATATGGAATCATTACAAAAGGTTTGTGAAGAAAATAAAGTACAGGCACTTGCAGGGTTCGGTAAAAAAACGGAAGAGAAAATATTAGAAGCAATCGCTCAAGTTGGCTCTCGTCCAGAGCGTTTACCGATTGCAATGGTCTTACCTATTGCCGGGGAAATAGAAGAGAAATTGTCGAATATCCAGGGAATTGTTCGATTCTCTCGTGCGGGTAGTTTACGCCGTGTTCGCGAAACAGTGAAAGATTTAGATTTCATCATTGCAACGACAGAGCCAGCAGCGGTACGTGAACATTTACTGCAGTTTGATAATATGATTGAAGTCATTGCAAGTGGTGATACAAAGGTATCGGTTCGTCTGCAATATGAATACGATATTTCGATCGACTTCCGTCTTGTAAAACCTGAGGAATTTATTACAACGCTTCATCATTTCACAGGTTCAAAAGATCATAACGTAAGAATGCGCCAAATTGCAAAAGATAAAGGTGAAAAAATTAGTGAGTATGGTGTGGAAAACTTAGAAACAGGTAAAGTGAAGACGTTTGAAACAGAAGAAGCATTCTTTGCTCATTTTGGTTTGCCATTTATCCCACCAGAAGTACGTGAAGACGGAAAAGAGATTGAGTTAATTAAAGAATATCCAAATTTAATTCAGTTCTCTGATATACAAGGTGATTTACATATGCATACAACATGGAGCGACGGTGCTTTTTCGATTGAAGAAATGGTACAAGCATGCCGCGAGCGTGGGTATAAATTTATGGCAATTACCGATCACTCACAATATTTGAAAGTAGCAAACGGTTTAACGAAAGAGCGTCTTCGTGAACAAGGAAAAGAGATTGAGCGCATTAATGAAAAATATTCGGATATTACAATTTTGCGCGGGATTGAAATGGACATTTTGCCAGATGCAACGCTAGATTTTGATGATGAAGTATTAGCAGAGCTTGATTATGTAATTGGTGCAATCCACTCTAGCTTTTCACAAGACCGTGAAACGATTATGAAACGCCTTCGTACAGCAATTGAAAATCAGCATGTTACAATGATTGCTCATCCAACAGGCCGTCTACTTGGACGCCGCGAAGGGTATGATGTAGATACAGATTTACTGATTGAACTCGCGAAAGAAACAGATACAGTTTTAGAGTTAAATGCGAATCCAAACCGTTTAGATTTAAGTGCAAAGTTACTAAAACAAGCGCAAGATGCTGGCGTAAAAGTAGCAATAAATACGGATGCTCATACACTGGAAATGTTAGAAGATATGGAAACAGGTGTAGCGGTAGCACGTAAAGGCTGGATTCAAAAAGATACTGTGATTAACACATGGGATATTGAACGTTTATTAGACTATATAAAACGGAATAAGTAATACAAGGGGGACGTGCAACTATGTTAGAACGAACGTTGCGTGTATTAGAATATAATAAAGTAAAAGAACAATTACTTGAACATACTGCTTCTTCACTTGGTCGTGATAAGGTGAAGGGTCTTGTGCCAAGTACAAATTTTGAAGAAATTGTAGAAATGCAAGAAACAACGGATGAAGCAGCGAAAGTGATTCGCCTAAAAGGACAAGCACCACTTGGCGGGATTTTTGATATTCGCCCAAATGTAAAACGTGCGAAAATCGGTAGTATGCTAAGCCCACATGAGCTTCTTGATGTTGCAAGTACAATGTATGGTAGCCGCCAAATGAAACGATTTATTGAAGATATGGTTGATAATGGCGTAGAGCTACCTATTTTAGAAACGCATGTCGCACAAATTGTGTCTTTATATGATTTAGAAAAGAAAATTACGAACTGCATCGGTGATGGCGGCGAAGTAGTCGATAGCGCAAGCGATAAACTGCGTGGTATTCGTAATCAAATCCGCACTGCAGAAAGCCGTATTCGTGAGAAACTTGAAAATATGACACGCTCTTCAAGTGCTCAGAAGATGCTATCAGATGCAATTGTAACAATCCGTAATGATCGCTATGTAATTCCTGTAAAGCAGGAATACCGCGGTGTATACGGTGGTATTGTTCATGACCAATCCGCATCTGGACAAACGTTATTTATCGAGCCGCAAGTCATTGTAGAACTAAATAACGCCTTGCAAGAAGCACGTGTGAAAGAAAAACAAGAAGTAGAACGCATCTTAATGATGTTAACGGAAGAAGTAGCATTAGAAGCAGATACCGTATTAGCAAATGTTGAAGTGATTGCGAATCTTGATTTCATTTTTGCGAAAGCATTTTATGCGAAGAGAATTAAAGCGACGAAACCGATTGTAAATAATGAGCGCTATATGGATTTACGACAAGCGCGTCACCCACTTATCGATCCAAAAGTTATTGTGCCAAACGATATTATGTTAGGGAAAGACTTCACAACAATCGTTATTACAGGACCGAATACAGGTGGTAAAACAGTTACATTAAAAACAGTCGGCATCTGTGTATTAATGGCGCAATCTGGTCTTCATATCCCTGTACAAGATGAATCAGAGATTTGTGTATTTAAAAATATTTTTGCTGATATCGGTGATGAACAATCGATTGAACAAAGTTTAAGTACATTCTCTTCTCATATGGTGAACATTGTCGATATTTTAGAAAAAGCTGATTTTGAAAGCTTAGTGCTATTTGATGAATTAGGTGCAGGAACAGACCCGCAAGAAGGTGCTGCGCTTGCGATTTCAATCTTAGATGAAGTGTATAACCGCGGTGCGCGTGTTGTCGCAACAACTCACTATCCAGAGCTAAAAGCATATGGTTACAATCGTGAACAAGTTATTAATGCAAGTGTTGAGTTTGATGTGAACACATTAAGCCCAACGTATAAATTATTAATCGGTGTACCAGGACGCAGTAACGCTTTTGAAATTTCAAAACGCCTTGGTTTATCTGAACGTGTAATAGATCGTGCTCGTAATCATATTAGTACGGATACAAATAAAATCGAAAATATGATTGCAAAGCTAGAAGAAAGTCAAAAAAATGCAGAGCGCGAATGGAACGAAGCAGAAGAACATCGTAAGCAATCTGAAAAACTACATCGTGAATTACAACGTCAAATTATTGAATTTAACGATGAGCGCGATGAAAGATTATTAAAAGCGCAAAAAGAAGGCGAAGAAAAAGTCGAAGCTGCAAAAAAAGAAGCAGAAGGTATCATTCGCGAACTTCGTCAATTGCGTAAAGCACAGCTTGCAAACGTGAAAGATCATGAGCTCATTGAAGCGAAAAGCCGTTTAGAAGGGGCAACGCCAGAGCTTGTGAAAAAACAAAAAGTAAAAGTGAAAAACACAGCGCCAAAACAACAGCTACGGCCAGGCGATGAAGTAAAAGTATTAACGTTCGGTCAAAAAGGGCAGCTTCTCAAAAAAGTAAGTGATAATGAGTGGAATGTTCAAATTGGTATTCTGAAGATGAAAGTGAAAGAATCTGATATGGAATACATTAATACACCGCAGCCAGTAGAGAAAAAAGCAGTTGCAACTGTTAAAGGAAGAGACTACCATGTTTCCTTAGAACTTGATCTTCGCGGTGAACGCTTTGAAAATGCGATGATGCGTGTAGAAAAATATTTAGACGATGCACAGCTTGCCAACTATCCGCGTGTATCTATCATCCACGGAAAAGGAACAGGAGCACTTCGCCAAGGTGTACAAGATTACTTGAAAAAACATCGCGGCGTGAAAAACTTCCGTTATGGTGATATGGGCGAGGGAGGCCTCGGCGTAACAGTTGTCGAATTAAAATAGCAAACAACCAAACAAAAGGGGTAAACCAGTATGTTTATGGAAAAACTTGCAAAAGTATTGTTAGCTTGTTGCGGCATATTTTTGGTGATTGGGGTTATTTATTTAGTGGTTTTTGCGAAGTAAAGGAGCGTCAATCTCAGCATGATTATACCGCCTGAGATTGACGCTTTTTCTTTTCGGATAATCTATAGGAAAAAGGAATACGACATGAAAATTAACCAATTTATAAGCGAAGCGTTGTCTTGCTCAAGGCGAGAAACAGACCGCCTCATTAAAGCGGGCCGCGTGGCAATTAGCGGCGAAGTTTGTATGCATGGTGCGATTGTTACACCTGAAGATATTGTAACAATTGATGGTAAAAAAATTGAAAAAGCGAACAAAGAAAAAATCTATATTGCCTTTCACAAGCCAGTTGGTATTACTTGTACTGCAGCGGAACATATTGAAGGAAACATCATCGATTATATCAATCATCCGGAGAGGATTTTTCCAGTTGGTCGTTTAGATAAAGCATCAGAAGGATTGATTTTATTAACGAATGATGGAAGGGTTGCTAATCAAATTTTGCACGGGGATCATGAGCACGAAAAAGAATATATTGTAACAGTCGATAAGCCATTTACAGATTGGTTTATTGACGGAATGTCCCGTGGCGTGAAAATTAAAGACGGAATGACGAAGCCATGTAAAGTGACGCGAGTAGATAATTCTACATTTCGAATTATTTTAACGCAAGGAATGAATAGGCAAATTCGCCGAATGAGCCGGACTTTTGGATACACAGTAACGAAATTAAAACGCGTAAGAATTATGAATATGAAACTTGATGGATTAGAGGCCGGAAAGTGGCGAAATGTTACAGAGCAAGAATTACAAGAACTACTGGAACAACTATAAGGGAAGAAGTTGTTGTAGAGAAATGGATTGTTGATTGAAAGAAGGCTAGCACTTTAGGAATTTTTGCACGTAATCTGTATGTAAACGCACAATACCTATTCACTTACATCATATCATACTGTCGTTCAATAACGTTTGGGGAGGAGTATACCTTCCTTATGAATGAAATGCCAATTATTCATCCATGATGAGCTGGTTGTACTAGCAAAGCAATAATATGGTATAGTGAAACGGGGCTACTTTTAAGCCTCGTTTTTAAATGCTTCCTATTATATAAATACAAGTTGAAAAACTGACATAAAAACTCCTTTTTTTAGGTGGACGAGAGCATTGGCCATGCATAGAAGCGGTCAGGGCCTTTTCTGCCACATGCAAGGGTGAAAATAAAGAGAGAATGTAAGTGCAGGTTATGTTTTATTCTGCATAGCAGCAACTTATATGTTGAAAAATTTAAATGGATTTATATAGATAGAAAGCATTCAGATGGAAAGGAAGACATTACATGCGATCAGAAGTAACTGTAAAGATAAAACCAAAATTTATAAAAGAAATTAAAAGTGGCTATCCGCTTATTTTAAAAGATGCGATTCAAAATTTACATGATGTGCGTGAAGAAGGGACAATTATTAACCTGCTTGATGAGAAGAACCAATTTCTTGGGAAAGGCTATTACGGAAAGCAAAATAAAGGATATGGCTGGATTTTAACGAGAAAAGAGCAGGAACACATTGACCAATCTTTCTTTGAGAGAAAAATCAAATCGGCGCTACATAAACGAAAAGGTTTTTATAAATCGAATGATACGACTGCATTCCGCGTCGTAAACGGTGAAGGCGATGGACTTGGTGGTTTAATCATTGATTATTATGATGGGTATTATGTAATAAGCTGGTATAGCGAAGGGATTTATGCCTTTAAAAATGAAATCATTGGAGCTCTTCAAAAAGTAGCAAACTTCAAAGGAATCTATCAGAAGAAACGTTTTGATACAAAAGGAAAGTATATGGAAGACGATGACTTTGTTACAGGAGAACGCGGTGAGTTCCCAATCATCGTGAAAGAGAACGGTGTAAACTTTGCGGTTTATTTAAACGATGGGGCGATGGTTGGTGTATTTTTAGATCAGCGCAATGTTCGAAAACAAATTCGTGACACATATGCAAAAGGAAAAACAGTGTTAAATATGTTCTCTTATACAGGTGCTTTCTCAGTATTCGCAGCACTTGGCGGAGCGACAAAAACAACAAGTGTTGACCTTGCTAACCGTAGCTTAAGCAAAACAATTGAGCAATTTAGTGTAAACGGAATTGATTATGAAGCACAAGATATTATTGTGGAAGATGTATTCCATTACTTTAAATATGCAGCAAAGAAACAAATGAAATTTGACATGGTTATACTAGATCCACCAAGCTTTGCACGTTCTAAAAAATATACATTTAGTGCGGCGAAAGACTACAAAAACTTATTAAAAGAAACAATCGCAATTACAGAAAACAATGGTATCATCGTCGCTTCCACAAACTGTAGTACATTCGATATGAAAAAATTTAAAGGCTTTATCGACACAGCATTTAAAGAAATGAATGGCAAATACAAAATATTAGAAGAACATTCACTGCCAGAAGATTTCCGTACAATTGATCAATTCAGAGAAGGTAATTATTTAAAAGTTGTTTTCATTGAAAAAATCAAAGGTTAAGCACAATATATCAGTGTTTTTTCCAATATATCGACTTACGGACAAAAAAAGTATAAAAAAAGGAGCTCATGTGAAATTGAGCTCCTTTTTTTATTGCACAATATGCTGCACTCTGCCAACCTGTCCATCTTGCAATCGTACTTTAATGCCGTGCGGATGAGACGGTGAGTTTGTCAAAATATCTTTTACAATTCCTCGAGTGAGTGTACCAGTACGTTGATCTTTCTTTAACACAATATCAACTTCAAGACCTGGTGAAATGTTAGTACGTTTTTGTCCGTTCATTTACACACCTGTACGTCTGCGTTGGTTGTTTGTTTTTTTCGTTTGTTGGCTTTGTAATTTCTTCGTTGCTTGACTTTGATTTGCAGCATTTGATCCGTTTCCATTTCCTTGCTTTTTCTTCGCAAGTTGTTCGCGCATTAAATCAGCTAAGCTTACTTTTTTATTTTCTGACATGGTAAAACTCCTTTATATTAGGTTAATTATAAACAATAGTCGTGAATTCCATCATAACATTGTTGTGAAAAGAAATGAAGTCAGATTGAATTTTCATATAATTCTTTTCACATTTATAGACTTCAGTTACAATTAAATTGTTAATGTTTGTAAAAAAAGGGGATAGAAGCATGTCACACCATATTTTATTAGTAGAAGACGACATTTCGATTCAAGAAATGGTCGAGACATATTTAACAAAAGAGGGTTTTCAAATAACAATCGCATCTGATGGAGAAGAGGGAGTTACGAAATTTTTAAAAGGCTCATTTGATTTGATCATTCTTGATATCATGATGCCGAAATTAGATGGTTTAGAAGTTGTGAGAATCATTCGTGAAAAAAGTGCTGTGCCGATTTTAATGATGTCCGCAAAAGATACGGATGTTGATAAGGCGATTGGTTTAGGCCTCGGCGCAGATGACTACATCTGTAAACCATTCTCTATGATTGAACTGGCAGCTCGGGTAAAGGCAAGTATTCGAAGATCTACAAAGTATTCAGCCACGGAGCAGAAAGAAGAAACGATTAAAATTGGTGATTTGAAAATTGATCTGATCAATTTCACTGTGCAAAAAAAAGAAAAACAGCTAAAACTAACTTTGAAAGAATTTGAGATTTTAAAACTATTTGTGAAGAATCAAAATCGTGTATTTACAAAAGCTCAAATCTATAACCTGATTTGGAATGAAGAATATTATGGAGATGATAACGTGATTAATGTTCACATGAGACGGTTGCGTGAAAAGATTGAAGATGATCCTTCTAATCCAGAGTATATTAAAACATTATGGGGCATTGGCTATAAGTTGGAAGTGATGTAGTATGATCTCTCTTTTAACGATCGTTATCTTCATATTATTAGGTATTATTTATTTTCAATATCGAACACAGAAAAGCAGGAGTGCCAATGTACGCTATACATATGAAAAGTTACAGGATATTGTAAAACAGCAAACAGGTGAGAAATTATTAGTTGTGACAGATGATAAAGAACTGCAGAAATTATTAGTAGCGATTAATCATTTATTAGATGCGAAACAAAAAACGAATGCTGATCATGCGAAGGTTGAAATTTCAATGCGAAAGATGCTTTCTAACATCTCACATGACTTAAAAACACCGCTTACTGTTATTCTTGGATATACAGAAATGTTAAATACAGATAAAACGATGAATAAAGAGGACCAACAAGCATTGCTAGAAAAGGTACATTTGAAAACACTCGAAGTAATGGAACTCATTCATAAATTTTTTGATTTAGCGAAATTAGAATCTGGAGATAAAGCAATCGAAATGACAAAGGTGAATATGAATGAAGTGTGTCGAGAGAAAATTTTATCCTTTTATGATTTAGTAACGACGAAAGGGTTTGAGGTGCATATTGATATACCTGAGAAAAATGTATATGCATTTGGAAATGCAGAAGTATTAGGTAGGGTGTTAAATAATTTAATATCCAATGCGATTGCGTATGGATATGACGGAAAAACGCTTGGCATTACATTAAGAGAAGATGATAGGTGTGTGTATGTTGAGGTATGGGACCGCGGGAAAGGAATTGATGAATCTCATATTGATAAAGTATTTAAACGTATGTATACGCTAGAGGATTCGAGGAACCGATTGTATCAAGGAAGCGGCCTTGGGCTTACGATTACAAAACGATTGGTAGAAGCTTTGGGCGGAGAAATTCATCTTTCCAGTACGCCATATGAGAAGACGGTATTTACAATTATGCTGAAAAAAATGGAGTTTTAGCTTGTAGAAAAAAGTATTCTACAAGCTTTTTTTGAACGTAAGGAATTTGTAAGGAATGGGTAAGAAAAAAGAGACTTTCATTGTCTATGATAGAAGTATGAAGTGGAAGCGAAAGGGGAAAATGATATGTCCTATGTATTAAAAACAAATCAGTTAACCAAAGTGTTTGAGGGGAAAGAAGTGATCTCTGGGGTTAATATGCATGTGAAAAAGGGAGAAATCTACGGCTTTTTAGGACCGAATGGTGCTGGTAAAACCACAATTATGAAAATGATTACAAATTTAATAAAACCAACGAGTGGGGATATTGAAATTTTCGGTGAGAAATTAACAGATACATCTTATGACGTGTTAAAACGAATGGGAACAATTATTGAATATCCAATCTTTTATGACAAATTAACAGCTAAAGAAAATTTATATTTACATTGTGAATATATGGGTTACTACGACAAGAAGGGGATTGAGCATGCATTAGATCTTGTCAATTTACACAACGTGGAGAATAAAAAAGTAAAAGACTTTTCACTGGGGATGAAGCAAAGGTTAGGAATTGCCAGAGCAATTTTGACAAAACCGGAGCTATTAATTTTAGATGAACCAATCAACGGTTTAGATCCAATCGGTATTAGAGAACTACGCGACCTATTTAAAATGCTTTGTAAAGAATATGGAATTACTCTATTAGTCTCTAGTCATATTTTAGGGGAAATGGAGCAAATGGCAGATACAATTGGGGTCATTCAAAATGGAAAATTGATAAAAGAAGTTTCTATGAAAAGTATTAATGGTAAGCAAACGGAATATATTGAAATTCAAGTTCAAGATGTGAAACGTGCAGCTTATATTTTAGAAAATAAACTTAGCATAACAAATTACAAAATAATGAGTGAAAGTATGATTCGCGTGTATGAAATGACAGCGACGCAGCAAGAAATTTCCAAAGCATTGATTATGAATGATGTGGAAATTGAAAGTATAAACAAAAAGCATAGTTCATTAGAAGAGTATTTCTTAAATCTAGTGAATGGAGAGGGAATCCATGCTTAATTTAATGAGACTTGAACTCATGAAATTTAAGGTGTGGCCGGTTATTAGAGGGGCACTCATTGCAATATGTATTCTTTCTATATGTATTCCGTTGATATTATGGGATGAAGCAGGAGTAAATGGATATAATCAAACGTTTGCAATCATTGACACTTTTTCACGAGGAGTGTTTATGATTTTCGGAGCAAGTCTAATTGCGAGATTTATTATTCAAGAGTTTCAAGAAAAGACGATGACAGTGATGTTTATGTATCCAATCAATCGTAAAAAGATGATGTTTGCAAAAATGTTTATTATCATTTGTTTTACTCTTTGCTTTATTATGATTTCAGATCTTATCGTTTTTGGCGTTGTTTATATATTCAATTTGTATCATCCAGTCATTACAGGGACATTAACCGTATCAATTTTAATCCAAAATGTATTAAAACTATTCATGAATGCATTAGCAGCAACGGGAATTAGTTTAACCCCAATATACTTTGGAATGAAAAAATATTCTGTGCGCACAACGATTGTGTCAGCGATAGTAATTGTAGCATTGTTAAATTCAGGTAGGGGGGCTGGAGGTACATTATTTGATTTTGTTGCTATTCCTATTATATTAGCTTGTGTTGGTTTGTTAATCGCTTATATGGCAATAAGAAAGATTGAACAGGTGGATTTGTTTAAATAAGGCGAGTTTAAAGAATAGGAAATATATAAATACAAGTTGAAAAACCAATCTAAAAACCTCTTTCTTTTTAGCTGGACGAGAGCATCTGGCCATGCATAGAAGCAGTCAGGGCCTTTTCCTGCCACATGCAAGGGTTAAAACAAAGGGAGAATGCGAGTGCAGATCATGTTTTATTCTGCATAGCAGCGACTTATATGTTGAAAAATTAAAATGGATTTATATAGAAGATAGAAACGAAAAAGTATAACTCATTAGAAACATATTTTTAAAATCTAATGAATGGAGGAGAACAACATGCTCAAACTTATGAAACTAGAATGGAAAAAACATTGCTTATCTCGTTATTTTAAAGGAGTAGCCATTAGTATTGTAGCAATTTTCGTTGCTGTTGCTCTTATGGCATGGGGTTCTAAAGCTGAGAGTGAGCAAATGTTTTCAGATTATGCGGGATTTATGTCTTTAACAAATATTTTTATTAGAACAACATTTATGATTTTTTCAGCTGTTATTTTATCACGTTTAGTAATTGATGAATACAAGAGTAAAACGATGCAATTATTGTTTACCTATCCGTTACAACGAAAAAAACTCATGCAAGCGAAGTTAGCAATTGTCTTTGGATTTTGTTTTTTCAGCATAATTATTGCTACTTTTATCATCAATGTGTTAATTTTCTTCTTAAATCCAATGATAGGTTTCTTTGAAACACCTGTTAGTATGGAGCAAATCATTGCTACAGTTCCAGCTACTTTTATGAGCGCATTTATGATGGCTGGAGTAAGCCTCATTCCTTTATATTTTGGCATGAGAAAAAAATCGACTCCTACAATGATTACCTCATCTATAGTAATTGGGCTATTGATTAATTCAACTGTTCCTAATGGGGGAGGACAGATTAGTTTGTTTGACTTCATTATAATACCGATTGCGTTCTGTCTATTAGGTCTTGCAATTGGCTACCTTTCTTATTATAAAGTTGACAAAGTAGATGTGGCGTAAAGAAAGATACGATTATGAATGATATGTGGACTTAAAATGAACTGGGGAATAAAAAATGAAGAAAATGATATTAGCCTCTATTTTTATAATTGTAGTTGTTGGAGTAGTTTTTGGTCTCAAGGAAGTAAGGGGAAAGAGTTTTGAAAAAGAAACTTCTTTTGCAGTAGATAGTGTGGAAGAAATAGAAGTAAATAATGAAAATTGGAATGTTGAGTTCAAAAAGGCGGAATCAAAAAAAATAACAATCGCAGCTGAAGGAAAACAAAAAGACAAGAAGAACGACCCTGTAACCGTTAAAAATGGTGGGAAGAAAATTATAGTAAATCAGCAAGATCAAAAAGGCGGATTTATTGAAGGATTCAGCTTTGGAAAGAAAGGTACAATCTATATTTCTATTCCAAAGAATGAAGTAGATACGATTACATTGCATAATCGCTCCGGTGATATAAAAATGAACGATGTAACGACTAAAAATATTGTACTTTCAAATGTATCTGGTTCTGAAAAGATTGAAGGACTATCAGCAGAAAAAGGCACATTTACATCACAAGCTGGGGAACTAAGTGTAAAAGATAGTTCATTAAAAGAACTATCCGTATCTTCTACTACTGGTGATAACTATATTACAAATGTAACTACTCCTAAGATGAAAGTTACCTCAACAGATGGTGAAGTATCAATCAAAGATATAAAAGAAGGAAAATCATTACTAGTAGAAACAAAATCAGGAGATATTGGAGTGTCTTATAAAGAAGCTCCGACTTCATTAATGCTTACGGCTAACAGTAATTCATCTGATATAACAGTGAATTTAAACGGATTGAAGAAAAAAACGAATACGGAAAAATCAAAAGAAGGCACGATTGGTGATGCATTAAATAAAGTGGAGCTCTTAAGTAAAAAAGGAACTATAAATATAAATTCATAACGATTTTGCTATCTATATATACATCAATTAAAAAACCGACATTTTAGGTGGGAGAGGTGATCTATTCATGCATAGAA